>NZ_JBIWPN010000014.1:35394-48181 GCF_044768305.1 Kitasatospora sp. NPDC101155
GGGGGGGTCGGGACCGCGGGGCCCCACCCTCCGGCGGGGCCGCCCCTGGGCTGGGGGGGGGGCCCCGCCGCCGTCCCCGCCGCCCCCCCTCCGGGCTGTCGGCAGTACCGCCGACCGGAACTCGGACCGGCTCAGGCCAGGGCGAGGAACAGCTTCTCCAGCTCGGCCTCGCTCATCGGCGGGGTGCCCTCGTCGGCGGCGGCCATGCACTGGCGCATCCCGCTCGCGACGATCTTGAACCCCGCCCGGTCGAGGGCGCGCGAGACGGCGGCGAGCTGGGTGACCACGTCCTTGCAGTCCCGACCCGCCTCGATCATCGCGATCACCCCGGCCAACTGGCCCTGGGCGCGACGCAGTCGGTTCAGGACCGCTCCGACCGCCTCCTCGTCCACCTGCATGTCCGGGCCGCCTTTCCCATCGACTGTCAATGGACAAGTGTACCCGGTGGGGTATTCATTCCCGGATGGCCGAGCAGGCCGCCGCCGAGCTCGGCGGCGGGTGCGGCGAAGGGCTCGGCGGCGGGCTCCTACGGCAGGTCCGACGACGGGCTCAGCGACGGGCCAGGCGGCGTTCGCCTCCGGCGCCGGTGGCGTACGGCAGCTGGTAGTAGGCGAACACCTCGGGTTCGTCGGTGGCCGGCAGGATGTCGTCGGTGCCGATCGCGGGGGCCTGCCTGACCTTGTTCCTCGGGAACGGCACCCGCAGGTAGCCCGGCCCCGCGACCGCGCCCTCCAGGGGGACGAAGGCCAGGCGGCGCCGGCCCATCATGCCGACCGTGACGGTGGCGAAGAACGGCTCGTCGGTGGACGTCTCGACGTAGACCGACTCCAGCGTGCCGATCCGGTGGCCCTTCTCGTCGACCACGGCGTGGCCGCGCCACTCCCGGATGTCTGCCATAGCGATCCCCACGGCCTCGGACCTCCCGTGTCGCGGCTGCCACCGGCTGCACAGCCCGGAGCTTCCATCCTGCGCCGCGGCGGGCCCGGTGGCGCGACGAGTCGGACGTACGGGCGCGCCCGGAGCGGGCGCACCCGAAGCTCAGAGGCCGGTCTGGACCTCGACGCGGTGGCGGATGTACTCGTCCGGGTGCGACCGGGCGATCGCCACGGCCGCCTCGACCAGGGCGTGCAGTTCCATCGGGTAGGCGCGCGGCACCAGTGGGAGGCCGGGGAGGATGCAGCGGCGGACGTCGATGTCCTCGTTGGCGACGAACTCCCGCAGCGCGGCCTCGTTCCAGCTGTCCCGGACGGTCGCGCCCTCGTCGGCGGTCGCGTTGCGGCCGCCGCCGACCGACAGGGCCGTCCAGTACCAGGCCCGCGCGGCACCGGCGCGCTCCGGGTCGGTGCCGGTCTGCAGGTAGCCGAGCAGGGCCAGGCGAACCCGGCGCTGGCCGAAGGCGATCAGGGCGGGCTCGACGAAACGGCGGTTGAAGCTCGGGTTGGGGTCGTAAACCGCGGCCTCCATCAGCACCTCGAAGTACTCCTCGGGCAGCTCGGACCGCCCGGCGAGCGCCTTGTGGACCTCCCAACGGGCCGCGCCCGGATAGTCCGCACCCGGCGCGACCTCGACCCCGAGCAGGAGGAGCAGTCGAGCGAGCCGCAGCTCGAACGCCTGCGATCCGTCTTCCGCGCGTCCGGGCAACGGCTGGAGAATCCGCACCTCACCGGCCGTGTCCTTGGTTTCCACCAACATCCTCCTCATTCTGCGTCATCGGCAGACTACTCGCCGATACACCCGTTCGGAGGTCGTTTCAGGACAGATGGAATCTTGAACTGCTTCCCGAGTGCCCGTCTTGACGAGCGCTCAGGAATCGACGGCGGCGAATGACCGTAGTCGGAACCCGTGGTGACCGACAGTCAGAACGGACGGCCGGGCGGGACCAGTCCGGACTGGTAGGCGATCGCGACGAGTTGAGCACGGTCGCGGGCGTCGAGCTTGGACATCGCCCTGTGCACATGAGTACGGACGGTGAACGGACTGACGAACATCCGCTCGGCGATCTCCTCGTTGGTGAGCCCGGTGGCGGCCATGGACATCACCTCGCGCTCGCGGGCGGTCAGCACGGCGAGCCGTTCGGCGGGGGCGACGGCGGCCGGGCCGGGCTGGGCGAGGAGCTGGTCGATCACGGCCCGGGTGGCGGCGGGCGAGAGCAGGGCGTCACCGGCCGCGACGGTCCGGACGGCGGCGAGCAGTTCCTTCGGGTCGGCGCCCTTGCCGAGGAAGCCCCCGGCGCCCGCGCGCAGCGCCTGGGCCACGTACTCGTCGATCTCGAAGGTGGTGAGGATGAGCACCCTGGTGCCGGACAGCTCCTCGTCGCCGCAGATCTCGGCGGTGGCGCCGAGGCCGTCGGCGCCGGGCATCCGGACGTCCATCAGGACGATGTCGGGCTTGGTGGCCCGGGCGAGTTCCACCGCCTCCCGGCCGTCGGCGGCCTCGCCGACCACCTCCATGTCCTCCTCCGCGTCGATCAGCATCCGGAAGGCGCCGCGCAGCAGGGCCTGGTCGTCGGCGAGCAGCACGCGGATGGTCATGTGCGGTCGTTGTCCTTTCGGATGGCGCGATCTTGTCGGACGGCGCGGTCGGGGCGGGTGAAGCGGTCGGGCAGCACCGAGCAGTCCCGTCGGACGGCGGGGGCGGGTCGGGCCGGCTTGCCGGGGCGGTCCGGCTCCTCGGGCCGCGCGGCGCCGACGGGCCGGACGGCGTCCTCCGCCCGTGCGGCGCCGTCGTCGCGGGCGCCGGTGCGCAGCGGCAGCTCGGCGAGGACCAGGAAACCGCCGTCGGGCTGCCGGTCGGCGGTGAGCCGGCCGCCGACCGCGCCCGCCCGCTCGCGCATGCCGATCAGGCCGAAGCCGCTCTCGCCCGGGGCGGGCTGGGGCAGCAGGGCGGCGCGCGGGCGGCCGTTGGCGGGCGGGCGGCCGTTGGCGACGCTGACGGCAACCCGGCTGCCGCCGTAGCAGAGGGTGATCTCGGCGCCGGCGCCGTGCGCGTGCTTGGCGACGTTGGTCAGCGATTCCTGGAGGATCCGGAACGCGGTGAGGTCGACGCCGGGCGACAGCGGTCGGGACTCACCCTCGACGGTGAGCCGCACCGCCAGGCCGGCCCGCTCGAAGGTGTTGATCAGGTCGGGCAGCCGGTCGAGGCCGGGGGTGGGTTCCAGCGGGGCCGGCTCCTCGGCGCGGCGCAGCAGGCCGACGGTGGCGCGCAGCTCCTGGAGGGCGGAGCCGGTGGCGTCGGTGATGTGGCTGAGCACCTCGCGGGCCTGGACGGGGTGGGTGTCCATGAGGTGGACGGCGATGCCGGCCTGGGCGTTGGCGAGGGCGATGTGGTGGGCGACGACGTCGTGCAGGTCGCGGGCGATCCGGATCCGCTCATCGGCGACCCGGCGGCGGGCCTCCTCCTCGCGGGTGCGCTCGGCCCGTTCGGCGCGCTGCTCGATCTCGGCGAGCTGGGCCCGGCGGTTGCGGATGGAGTCACCGAGGGCGCCGGGCAGCAGGGCCCAGGCGAGGACGCTGATCCGCTCGCCGATCGGGCCGCCGGGGCCGATTGTCAGCGATATCCCGAGGAGCAGGACGGCGGTGACGATCGAGACGCGCAGGGCCGTGGAGCGGTCGGTGTGGACGGCGAGGAAGTAGAGCGCGAGCAGCAGCGGGGTGGCCAGCATCGGGGTGAGCCGGGGGCTGGTCGGAGTCAGCAGCATGGTGCAGAGCAGCGTGACGACGACCACCGCGCGCGGGTGGCGGCGGTGGAAGAACACGGCGGCGGCGGCGATCAGTGCCAGGGCGCTGGTGGCCGGGCCGACCGGGATGAAGCGCCCGCTGGTCTGGTCGACCGTGGCGCCGAGGGCGGTGATCGCGATCATGGCCGTGCCGCCGACGGCGTCGAGCAGCCGGGGGTGGTCGCGGCGCAGCCGCTGCCAGGTGTCGCTCATGGTCGTGCTCTCCGGGTCGGGGGCCCTGGCCGCACCCTCGCCGGGTGCCACCAGGTCGTGCCGCGCCGTGCCCCGGGTGGGGCGCGGTGCGCCGGTGGGGGCCGCCGCGCCGGCGGCGGCCTCAGACAGCAACGGTAACGGCTGGGGGCTCGAACCGGTGTCCGAGCCGACCGCCGCCGAACCAGGCCCCACCGCGGGGCGGGGCCTGGTCCGGACCGTGCCGGACGGCGCCGGGCGATGCCCGGTTCCGCCGGACCTAGACGGTGACCGACTCGCGGACCGGGGCCGGTTCGGGGGCGACGGTGTGCAGCTTGCTGCCCTCGACGTCGACGTCCGGCACCAGGCGGTCGAGCCAGCGCGGCAGCCACCAGGCGCGGCGGCCGAGCAGGGCGAGGACGGCCGGGACGATGGTCATCCGGACCACGAAGGCGTCGAAGGCGACGGCCGCGGCGAGCCCCAGGCCCATCATCTTGATCATCGGCTCGCTCATCCCGATGAAGCCCGCGAAGACGGAGATCATGATGAAGGCGGCGGCGGTGACCACCCGGGCGTTGTGCCGGAAGCCGGTGACGATGGCCTCACCGGGCTGCTCCCCGTGCACGAAGGCCTCGCGGATCCGGGTGACCAGGAACACCTCGTAGTCCATGGCCAGGCCGAAGACCACACCGATCATGAAGATCGGCATCATGCTCATCACCGGGCCGGTCTGCTCCACGCCGATCAGGTCGGCCATCCAGCCCCACTGGAAGACCGCGACCACGGCGCCGAGCGCGGCGGCCACCGAGAGCAGGAAGCCGAGCGCGGCCTTGAGCGGGACGAGGACGGAGCGGAAGACCACCAGCAGCAGCAGGACGGCCAGGCCGACGACCACGGCGAGGTAGGGCAGCAGCGCGTCGGTGAGCTTCTGCGAGACATCGATGTTCATCGCCGTCGTACCGCTGACCAGGACCGTCGCCCCGGTGGAGGCCTTCAGGCCGGCCGCGTGGCCCCGGATGGTGTGGACCAGGTCCTTGGTGGCAGCCTCGGCCGGACCGGTGGCCGGGATGGCGTTCAGCAGAGCGGTGTCCCCCGCCTTGTTGAACATCGGCGGCGTCACCGTGACCACGCCGGGCAGGCCGGAGACGGTCTTGGCGACCTCACCCGCGGCGGCCTTCGGGTCCGCGGTGCCCTTGACGTCCACCAGGACTGTCAGCGGGCCGTTGAAGCCGGGACCGAAGCCCTCGGACAGCAGGTCGTAGGCGCGGCGCTGGGTGGTGGAGGTGGGCTTGGCCTCGTCGCCGGGCAGACCGAGCCGCAGGTCGAGCGCGGGGGCCGCGAGCACGCCGAGGCCGATCACGCCGAGCACCAGCACCGCGAGCGGGCGGCGCAGCACGAAGCGGGCCCAGCGGGCGCCGCCGTTCTCCTTCGCCCCGGCCGGCTGGGCACCGCCCCCGGCCTTCTCGGCCTTGCGGACCTTGCGGGGCAGCACCTTGCGGCCGAGGAAGCCGAGCAGCGCGGGCACCAGGGTGAGCGCGACCAGCACGGCGACGACGACGGTACCGGCGGCCGCCATGCCCATCTTGGCGAGGAGCGGGATGCCGACCACGGAGAGCCCGGCGAGGGCGATCACCACGGTGAGACCGGCGAAGACCACCGCGGAGCCGGCGGTGCCGACGGCCCGGCCGGCCGCCTCCTGCGGTGTACGGCCCTCGGAGAGTTCGGCCCGGTAGCGGGAGACTATGAAGACCGCGTAGTCGATGCCGACCGCGAGGCCGAGCATCATCGCCAGCGTGCCGGTGGTCGAGGAGAGGCCCAGCGTGCTGCCGAGCGCGGTGATCAGGGACATCCCGAGGCCGACGCCGACCACGGCGGTGAGCAGCGGCAGGCCGGCGGCGACCAGCGAGCCGAAGGTGATCATCAGGACGACGGCGGACAGCGCCATGCCGATCGCCTCACTGCTGCCGCCCGCCTCGGGCTTGGCCATCAGCGCGTTGCCGCCGATCTCGACCTTGAGCCCGGCGTCCCGGCCGTGCTGGGCGGCCTGCTGGAGGGCGTCGGTGGCGCCCTTGGACAGATCGCCCGCCTTGGCGGAGTAACTGACCGTCGCGTACGCCGTGGTGCCGTCCCTGGAGACGGCGCCCTGCATCTTGAACGGGTCGACCGCGCCGGTGACCTGCTCGGCGTGGGTGAGCTCGGCGACCGTCTTCTCCACGGCCTGCTGGTTGGGCTGCGCGGTGATCTTCTGGCCCGAGGGCGCGACGAACACCAGGCGGGCCGAGGCTCCGTCGGCGTGGCCGCCGGGGAAGCGCTCGTTCATCAGGTCGAAGGCCTTCTGCGCTTCCGTGCCGGGCATCGCGAAGCCGTCGTCGGGTGCGGCGGGCGCCTTGGCCGCGAGGACTCCGCAGACCGCCAGCACGGCGACCCACAGGAGGGTCACCAGCCGGCGGCGGACGAAGGCCCATCGGCCCAGGCGGTAGAGGAACGTGGCCACGGGAGAGCGGACTCCTTCGGATTCGGGTTCGGGTTCCGGGGGGACGGGTTCACGAGGGCGGACCTGGTCCGCCCGCAGCATGACCAATCCTTGATCGCGACCCCCCGCTCCGTCGTCGTCCCTGCGCAGGCCGTTTCCGTACTGCGGACGCAGTACGGCCCTCCCCCGTACGGAGGAGCGCGCGCCTCGCGCCGGGAGTATCCGCAGGCCGGCCCGGAGGCAGCCGGGGAGCAGGGCGGTGGCCTGCGGCGGGAGCAGGCGGGGGTCACCCGGGCGGGCGGCGACGACGGGCCGGGGCCGCCCGGGCGAAGTAGCGTGATGTGCCTGGCCCGACCGTTTCCGTACGGTTCGGGCCGATCCATCCCGATCGGTGCTGACCCCAGCCCGCCGCCGGAGGTGCCCCATGGGCGTTCCAGCCGCCCGCATCGTGTTCGACGAGAACGACCGCGCGGCCGTCGCCGACGCCGTGACCGAGATGCTCACCACCGGTGCGCTCACCCTCGGCCCGTGGACCGAGCGCTTCGAGCAGGCCTTCGCCGCCGAGCACGGCGCCTCGCACGCCGTCGCGATGAGCAGCGGAACCGCGGCGCTGGAGGTGATCCTGCGCACGGTCGACGTCCGGGGCCGCGACGTGGTCGTCCCCGCCGTCACCTTCTACGCGACGGCCGGCGCGGTGGTCCACGCGGGCGGTCGCCCGGTCTTCGCGGACGTCGACCCGGCCACCCTCGCGCTCTCCCCCGAGACCCTGGCCGCCGCCCTCACCCCGGACACCGCGGCCGTCGTCCTCGTCCACATCGGCGGGCTGGTCACCCCGCAGGTGGACGCCCTGCGCGCGCTCTGCGACCAGCACGGGATCCCGCTGATCGAGGACGCCGCACACGCCCACGGCAGCAGCCTGGGCGGCCGCGCCGCCGGGACCTTCGGCCTGGCCGGGGCCTTCTCCTTCTACCCGACCAAGGTCACCACCAGCGGCGAGGGCGGCATGATCCTCACCGAGTCGCCGGAGCTGCGCGACGAGGCCAGGATCTACCGCGACCAGGGCAAGGGCTCCTTCACCACCAACCACCACGTGCTGCTCGGCTACTCCTGGCGGATGAGCGAGTTGCACGCCGCCGTCGGCGCGGTGCACCTGCGCCGGCTCAAGGAGTTCATCGAGACCCGCCGCGGCGTCGCCCGCCGCTACGACGCGGCGCTGGCCGACGTGGACGGGCTGGAGCCGGTGCTCGAACCGCCCGACTGCCGCGGCAACTACTACAAGTACGTGGCGCTGCTGGCGCCCGGCGTCGACCGCGCCGCGTTCAAGCGCGCGGTGGCCGAGGAGTACGGCGTGCGGCTGTCCGGCGAGGTGTACGACCTTCCGCTGCACCTGCAGCCGGTGCTCGCCCCCTACCGGGACGGGCCGCTGCCGGTGGCCGAGGACGTCTGCGCGCGGCAGGTCTGCCTGCCGGTGCACTCCGACATGAGCGGGGACGAGGCGGAGCTGGTGATCGAGGCCGTCTCGGCGGTGCACCGGCGGATGGCCGGGTAGCCGGAGCGAAGGGAGCAAGACCGTGCGGATAGCCGTCACCGGGGGCTGCGGGTTCATCGGCTCACACGTCGTGGACCATCTCATCGCGGCCGGCCACGAGGTCCTCGCCGTGGACACCACCGACAAGTACCTCAACCCCGAGGCCGAGCACGCCCGGATCGACGTCCTCGACCTGCCGGCCCTGACCTCCGCACTGGCCGGCAGCCAGGTGGTCTACCACCTCGCCGCGATGGCCGACGTCGAGCAGGTCTACGCCGACCCGGTCCGGGCCGTGCGCGTCAACATCGACGGCACCGAGACCGTCCTGGAGGCCGCCCGGCGCAGCGGCCTGAGCCGCACCGTCCTGGCGAGCACCGTGTGGGTCTACGGCGCCGCCCTCGCCGACGGGCAACTCGACGGCGAGGAGGAGGAGTTGGACGAGCACGTGCCGATCGAGCTGGAGCACAGCGGGCACCTGTACGTGGCCACCAAGCTCGCCGCCGAGATGCTGGTGCACAGCTACCGCGAGCTGTACGAGCAGCACTTCACCATCCTGCGCTTCGGCATCCCGTACGGCCCGAGGATGCGTGACGAGCTGGTCGTCGCCCGGTTCGTCCAGGCGGCGCTGACCGGGCGGCCGATCACCATCGCCGGGGACGGCCGGCAGAGCCGCAACTTCGTCTACGTCGAGGACCTCGCCGACGCCCACGTCCGGGCCCTCTCCCCCGCCGCCGAGGACCAGACCTTCGCCCTGGAGGGCTCGACCGCCGTCTCGGTGCGCGACATCGCCGACACCGTCGACCGATTGCTGGGACCGGTCACCATCGAGCACATCGACGGCCGCAAGGCCGACTACACCGGGCGGCGGATCTCCTCCGCGCAGGCCAAGCGGCTGCTCGGCTGGTCGCCGCGGACCAACTTCGCCGACGGCGTGCGCCGGTACGCCGACTGGTACCGCACCTCCGCCGCCGCGTCCGCCGCCGGCTGACCGGGGCCGCCCGATGCCGCACGCCCTGCTGGTCTCCGGCTCGCTCGGCCAGGGCCACGACGTGATGGCCCAGGCCTGCGCGGACACCCTGCGGGAACGCGGCTGGACCACCCGCACGGTGGACGCGATGGCCCTGCTCGGGCAACGCTCCGGCGCGGCCGGGGAGGCCGTCTTCCGGCGTCTGCTCGACCTGCCCGGGGTCTACGACGCCTTCCACTTCTCGGCGCTGCGCCCGGGCGCGCGGCTCGCCCTGCTCGCCGACGCGGCGGCCCGCGCCCGGTTGGTCCCGGCGCTGCGGGAGCTGATCACGGCGCAACGGCCGCAGCTGGTGGTCTCGGTGTTCGCCACCGCAACCTCGGCCGTCAACCGGCTGCCGCACCGGGACTTCCGGCACTTCGTGTTCTGCACGGACGTCACGCCGCACCGGCTCTGGGTGCAGGAGGGCACCGACCTCTTCCTGGTCACCTCCGAGGTCGCCGCCTGCGCGGTGCGCCGCTACCGGCCGGACGCCGACATCGCCGTGCTGCCCGCGCCGCTGCGGCAGTCGTTCTACCGGCCGCCCGACCGGGCCGGGGCGCGGGCCGAACTGGGCGTGCCGCCGCAGGCCCGGTGCGTGCTGCTGATGTCCGGTTCCTGGGGGCTCGGGCCGATCGCCCGCACCGCCGCCTCGCTCGCCGCCGCCGGGCCGTACGTGCTCGCGGTGGCCGGGCGCAACCGGGAGCTGGAGCGGCGGCTGCGGGCGGCCGCCCGCAGCCGGCCCCGGCTGCACCCCTTCGGCTACACCGACCGGGTCCCCGCGCTGATGGCGGCCTCGGACCTGGTGGTCACCAGCTCCGGCGACACCTGCAGCGAGGCCCGGGCGCTCGGGCGGCGGCTGCTGCTGCTCGACGTGGTGCAGGGCCACGGGCGGGACAACCTCCAGCACGAACTGGAGCTCGGCCACGCCGATGTCGCCACCGCCCGTCCGGCCGAGGTGGTCCGCAACGCGCTCGCGGCGCTGGGCAGGCCGGAGCCGCAGCCGTCGGCCGGGGCCTCGGCGGACGGGTGGCGCAAGGGGTTCGGGGCGGCGCTGGAGCGGGTGGGGCTGGGGTAGCCGGAGATCGGGGACGATCGCGCCGGGTCAGGCCGGTCGAACCGGTGGTGGGCGCGCCCGCCGATCGTCCCGACTAGCCCTGGCGGGAGGCAAGGGGCGGGACGGCGTGGTCGCGCAGCGGGCCGAGGGAGAGGGCGCGGTCACGGCAGTGGGCGGCGATCAGCGGGAGGGCGGCGAGGGTGGCGCGCCAGGAGTCGCGGGCGGAGGTGCAGTCGGAGTCGTGCAGCAGGAGGGTCGCTCCGCCGCTGAGACCGGGGCGGGCGGTGGCGTACACGGAGGCGCCGGTGGCCTCGGCCGTCCAGTCGCGACCCCAGGCCGTCCACAGCACGCTGCGCAGGCCGAGGCGGCGGGCGGCCAGGGCCGGGCCGGCGGTCAGCACGCCGTACGGCGGGCGGTACCAGATCGGGCGGGCACCGCACAGGTCGGTGACCGCTTCGGTGGCGCGGCGTAGTTCGCGCAGGTCGCGGGCCGGGTTCGGGTACCACTGCGGCCGGTGGTGCCAGCCGTGCACGGCGACCTCGTGGCCGCGCAGCACCAGTTCGCGGCCGAGCGCGGGGGCGCGGTCCAGCATCGCGCCGAGCAGGAAGAAGGTGGCGCGGGCGCCGAGTTCGTCCAGCGCGTCGAGGACGTACGGGGTGCTGCGCGGGTCGGGTCCGTCGTCGAAGGTCAGGGCCAGGTGGCCCGGGTCGGTGCCGTATCCGGCGGTGCGCCGGGCCAGGGTGCGGCGCACCGGCGGGAGGCGGACCGCCGCCGGGGCGAGGTGCAGGAACTCCAGGCCCGCCGCGGTGGCGAGGGCCGCGGCCACCCGGGGGTTCATCCGAAGCGGGAGGCTATCCGCCGGAACACGCCGGGTGCGACACCGTGGATCCGGGCCGGGAAGCCGAGCCAGTGCGGGACGTAGAGGCGGTCGCGCCCGGTGGTGATGGTGGCGACCACGGCGTCCGCGACCCGCTCCGCCGAGACGGGGCGCGGCCGCTCGCGCTGGTACGGAGTGCCGCGCCGGTCGAAGAACGGGGTGTCCACCGCGCCCGGCAGCACCAGGCGCACTCCGACCCCGGTGCCGCGCAGCTCGTACCAGAGGCTCTCGGCGAACATCGCCAGCCCGCCCTTGGTCGCGGCGTAGCCCGATTCCTCGCGCACGCCGACCTGACCGGCCATCGAGCCGACCAGCACGATCCGGCCGCGGCGGCGCTCCAGCATGCCGGGCAGCAGCAGCCGGACCAGGCGCAGCGGGGCGGCGAGGTTGACCTCGATCATCCGGTCCAGGGTGTCGGAGGGGGTCTCGGCGAAGGGCCCGCGCCAGCCGAGGCCGGCACTGGCGATCAGCGCGTCCACCCGGCCGGTCTCGGCGAGCGCGGCCTCGGCGAGGCGGGCCGGGCCGTCCGGCTTGCTGAGGTCCTCGGGCAGGGCGCGCCCTCCGGTGCGCTCGGCGATTGCGTCGAGGCGGGCGCGGTCGGTGCCGGAGAGCAGGGTCTGCCATCCGGCGTCGGCCAGACGTGTGGCGGTGGCGAGTCCGATGCCGGAGGAGGCCCCGGTGATCAGCGCGACGGGCCGCTCGGTCGGGCTCGACCGTCGGGCTCGGGACTGGACTTCCTCCGCCATCGTGCACCTGCCGCTCCGTGGGCGTCTTTGCCGTCCGATTTGTCCGGCATGTCACCTTCGCACGGCAGAGCCGTCCGGGCTACCGGGGCGGGACGGCGGGCTCCGCCTCGGCATCCGTCCTCCGGGTGGACAATTCGGCCGACTCGCCCTCCAGTTCGCCGAACCGGGAGAGCAGGAACGTTCCGCCGACCGCCACCGCGAAGCCCGTCAGCGCGCACCAGGCGAAGCCCGGACGCGCGGCGTCCCCCAGCGAGAGCACCCCGACCAGGGCCGGGCCGAAGGTCTCGGCCACCGTCCCGGCCGCGGTCGCGGCCGTCACGGTGCCGCGCTGCAGGGCCAGGGCGTACGCGAGGTAGCCGCCGAGGCCGCCGACCACCAGGGCATAGGCGGCCGGGTCGGTCAGCATGCCGATCGGGCCGGAGGTGTCCAGGACGCGCACGGCCAGGCTGGTGATCCCGAAGCCCACGCCCGCCAGCAGGCCGAGCCCGGCCGCCGCCGCGGTGCCCGCCCGGCGGACCAGAACCAGGGTGGCCGGCAGCATGGCGACGGTGGTGGCCAGCAGCGCCCAGTGGAAGGCCGCCGGGGCGTACTCGCGGCCCTCCCTGCCGGAACCGAGGGCCAGCAGGGTGAGGCCGACGACCACCGCGAGGATGCCCGCGACGTCGCCGGGGCGCAGTCGGGCGCCCAGCAGCCAGACGGCGGCCAGGGCGGTGACGGCCAGGCTGGCGTTGGTGACCGCCTGGACGAGGAAGAGCGGGAGGCTGCGCAGGGCGACGATGCTCAGCGCGAAGCCGAGGATGTCGAGCAGGGTGCCGACGACGAACACCCAGGACCGCAGCAGCGCGGCCAGCAGCCCCGCCCGCACCCGGTCCGCCCGCGGCGCCGAGCGCGCCCCGCGCGCCTGGAACACCGCCCCGAAGCCGAAGCAGACGGTGGCGACCAACGCGGTGGTGAGTCCCAGCAGCATGCTTCTCCCAGCCTCGCGGGCAGCATCGGTTCACCACCAGTCTGGGCCCGGGGCGGCGGGGGTGCACGGGTGAGGCGGGTGGGGGTGGTGGTCGCGCCCGCCCGGCGGGGCCGGACGTGTCCGGCGGGGGGGGCGGCGGTGCCCTGCCGTGCGACCCGGCGGGGCGTGCCACCACGGGCGGGCGACGGCCCGGCGCGCCCGGGACTGGAGCGCGGGGGACTCCCGGCCCCGG
>NZ_JBIWPN010000014.1:48188-91596 GCF_044768305.1 Kitasatospora sp. NPDC101155
GCGGCGGGGGGGGGGGGGGGGGGGGGGGGGGGGGGGGGGGGGGGGGGGGGGGGGGGGGCCCCCCCCCCCCCCGGGCGGGCCCGGACGGAGCCTCAAGGAGCGGCCGACGGCCCGGCGCTCACGGTACTGACGCGCGCGGTACTCACGGCCACGGGACTCAGAAGACGAAGTAGCTCGCGCCGAAGGCCGTGGCGGACCGGCCGGGGTCCACCTCGGCGGTCACCGGCCCCTGGCAGTTGGCCGCGGCGTGCACCAGGACCATGGAAGTGGTGAAGTTCTGGATGGACACCGGCGAGGAGGTCGCGTAGCAGCCCCGCTGCGGGTTCTCGTGCGGCACACCGTTCACCACCAGGACGCCCGTCGCCGCCTGGGCAGGGACGGCGAGCACGAACACACCGGCGGCGGCCAGCAAGCCGACCGCGGCGATACGACGACGCATGACTGTTCTCCTTCTTCAGGTCAGGGCGCACGGCAGGCGCCGGCGCCCTCTCCAGCCATGGCTTCCCCGCGCAGCCTGTCCATGTCGGAGCCGGCCCGCCCGCCCCTCGGACAGGCGAGCGTGCACCGCCGCGCGATCGGCCGAGCGCGGCGACGAGCAGCAGCGTCGTCGTCCCGGCGATCAGCGGTTCGTCCGTTCGGGCGGCCTGGCCGGAGGGCTTGGTGGTCGGGACGGCGAGCAGGACCGGCCGGCCGGCCGGGGTCCGGGCGATGCCGACGTCGGCCGCAGCGCCACGCCCGCGTACCCGGACGCGTCGGAGCCCGAGACGGCCGGGTCGTCGGCCGTGGGCCGCCAGTGCGGAGCGGGGACGATGCCCGGGGGCAGGAGGGTCCAGCCGTCGAAGAAGCGGGCGAACTCGACGCGGGTGCGGGCCTGGAGGGCGGTGCCGGCGGCCTGGTAGATGCCGACGACCCGCCCCATCTCCTCGGGGGCGAACTCCACGGTGAGGTGGGTCATCACCAGGGCGCTGCCCGGGGCTAGGGCGGACTTGAGGTGTTCGACCAGCTCGTACGCGCCGTGGGCGTCGGGGACGAAGTGGAGCAGGGCGTTGAGGGAGAGCGCGACCGGGCGGCTGAAGTCGATGGTGTCGCGCAGGCCCGGGGCGGCGAGCAGGCCGGCCGGGTCGGTGACGTCCGCCTCGATGTAGGCGGTGCGGCCCTCGGGGGTGCCGGCCAGCAGGGCCTGGGCGTGGGTGAGCACGATCGGGTCGTTGTCGGCGTAGACGACCCGGGCGCGCGGTTCGACGCTCTGGGCGACCTCGTGCAGGTTGGGTGAGGTGGGGATGCCGGTGCCGATGTCGAGGAACTGGTCGATGCCGGCCAGGGCGAGGGCGCGGGTCGAACGGTGGACGAAGGAGCGGTTGGCGCGGGCGGCGTCGCGCGCCCAGGGCGCGATCGCCAGGACGTGGCCGGCGGCCTCGCGGTCGGCAGCGAAGTTGGTGAAGCCACCGAGGAAGTAGTCGTACATCCGGGCCGAGTGCGGCACGTTCAACCGCAGGTCGACCCCGTCGTAGAGACTCATCGCGCTCCCCCTCGGCATCGCGGACAACGTCCGAATTGCTGCCCACCGTATTCGGGGGCCAATCGTCGCTCGCCATGGCTCAACCCCTCGGCAGATCCCATGAGATGACAATCTGTATTCGGTTTGCAGCCTGGAGTGACAGACCTGATGGAATGAGGATGGGCGCAGACAGCCCGACCCTCGGGTGGCACGGCGAGCAACCGACGGCCACGGAAAGCAGGCTCGATGACGATCGACAGGGGCGCCCCCGCGCACGGGCACCGGGGCGGGACGGCGGTGGACCACACCGACGGGACCGGGGCGCAGTGGGTGACCGAGGCGGAACTCGGCCTGCGCCTGGACCTCACCTGTGCCGCCTTCTGCGAGACGCACCAACCCGCTTGGCACGCCCTCGCGTTGACCCGGATAGGCAGCCAGGCCGACGCCGTACTGGTGGTCGAGGCGGTCAAGTCCGACCTGGCCCGCTGCTGGCCGCAGGTGCTGCGGTTCGAGGAACCGGCAGCATACGCCTGGCGGTTGGCCACCCGGCACGTCGCGGACTGGGTGGCCGCCGAGGAGCCGGTGGAGGTGGAGGCGGTCACCTTCGCGGCTGTGATCGGGGCGTTCAAGCGGGTCGCCGACGGGCTGCTGCACAGCGAGGCGGACGAGGTCCGACTCTACGCGGCGATCCTCGAACTGCCCGACCGGCAAAGGGACGTGGTGATCCTGCGCTATCTGCTGGGTCTGCACGCCAAGGTGATCGCCGCGTACCTGGGACGGCCGGTGGCGACGGTGCACTCCAACCTCCGGCACGCCCGGGAGCGGCTGGCGCGCCGGCTCGGGGTGCGTGAACTGCCGGACCGGGGAGGCGAACTGTGACCACCGACCGCGAGGAACGGACGCCGAGCGGGGCGTGCACCACCGGCGGGGGGCGCGCGGTCTTCCACGTGCCCCGAGTCGAACGTGCCAACGCCGAGCGGATCGCCGCCCTCCGGCAGGCCCGACTGACCGCCGCCCCGGCCCATCTGCCCTCGGAGCACGAACAGGCCGCCTTCGAACTCGGCCTGGTGATCGCCCTGGTGCTGGGCGCGCCGTGCGCCTCCCAGGGGCTGGACCTGCTGGTCAACGCGCGCCGCATCCAGCCGGAGGGGGCGGAGGTGTTCGGCGCGCTGCTGTACGCCACCGGCAAGGAGGAGGGCGCCGAGTTCTGGTGGCGGTTCGCGGCCGGCTCGGGCAGCGGAACCGCCGCGTACTGCCTGCACCTGCACCACCTCAAGCTCGGCGAGACCGACGACGCGGACTACTGGCGGGCCTGGTCGGACCAGCTGTCGGCGGCCGAACGCCAGCCCGCACCACGGCCGTTGCGGATGAGCAGGCCACTGCTGCCGGCGAACGTGCGGCGCGGCATCCTCTCCCGGGTGCACCGGGGGCTGGCGCCGCAGCTGCCGCCCGCGCTGGTCGCGGTGATCGACCGGCTGCCGTTGCAGGGCGGGGAGGGCGAGGGCGAGGAGGAGGTGCCGAACCCGTGGGGGCTCACCTCGGGGGCGACCTCGGCGTGTTCATGGGACCTGCCGTGGGGGCTCGACGAGGAGGGCGAGGGCCCGTTGGGGTGAGTCCACTCGCGGCCACCCGCGCTCCCTCGTTCAGGTGAGCACGGCCGACCGGGCGACGGTCTCCGGGCCAGGCTCAGGCACGGCACCCGGCCGTCGGCGCGGTCCGCTCGGACGGTCCGGGACCGGCACGACCGCGGCCGGATGCCCATGGGTTCCCCGGGCCCGATGTGCGGGCACCCGAACGGTGGTGCTACGTCACGACAGTGCTACGTCACGACAGTGCTGCGCCACGACAATGGTCCAGTCCAATCCCGCCATCCGGAAGGGCCGTTCACGGGCACCGACGATAGAATGCACACCATGGGAGAGCGCCCTGGCGCGCCCACCGCGCCGCCCCTCGTCCTGGTCACCGACCGCGGCTCCCAGCTGATCGACCCGACCCGGGCCTACCACCTCGGCCGCGATCCGACCAGCGAGGTCGTGCTGGACGACCCCCGGGTTTCCTGGCACCACGCGGTGCTGCGCACCGCCGAGGACCACTGGCTGCTGGAGGACGTCGGCAGCACCAACGGCACCTACGACCAGGGCCAGCGGATCAGCCGCGAGGACGTCGGCCCCGGCACCCGGCTGCGCTTCGGCGATCCGGCCACCGGCCCGTCCGCGACCTTCGCTGGGCTGCCCGGCCCCGCCCAGAGCGATGGCACCGTCCTGGTCACCCCGCGGTCCTCCGGCGTCTTCCGCAGACCGAGCGCCGTCCTCCAACTGCCCGACCACACCGTACGGATCGGACGCTCGGACGACAACGGCCTGGTGCTGGACGACCTGGTGGTCTCCCGGCACCACGCCGAGCTGCGCGAACTGCCGGACGGCGGCCACGAGATCGTCGACCTGCACAGCCACAACGGCACCTACCTCAACGGCCGTCCGGTCAGCCACGCCCCGGTCGGCCCGGCCGACATCGTCGGCATCGGCCACTGCGAGCTCTGCCTGATCGACGGCCGGCTGGTCGAGTACACCGACACCGGCGAGATCTCGCTCGATGTCCAGCACCTGGTCGTACGGGTCGGCCCGGAGCACAAGGTGCTGCTGGACGACGTCGGCTTCCCGCTCACCGAGAAGGCGCTGCTCGCGGTGGCCGGCCCGAGCGGCGCGGGCAAGTCGACCCTGCTCAACGCGCTCACCGGGCTTCGCCCCGCCGACCAGGGCACCGTGCTGTACGACGGACGCGACCTGTACCACGACTACGCCGAGCTGCGCCGAAGGATCGGTCTCGTCCCGCAGGACGACATCCTGCACACCCAGCTGACCGTCCACCGCGCCCTGTCCTACGCCGCCGAGCTGCGTTTCCCCGACGACACCGCGAAGGAGGAGCGGGAGGCCCGGGTTTCCGAGGTGATCCACGAACTGGGCCTGGACGACCGGTCCGAGCAGGTGATCGCCAGCCTCTCCGGCGGCCAGCGCAAGCGGGTCAGCATCGCGCTGGAGCTGCTCACCAAGCCCTCACTGCTCTTCCTCGACGAGCCGACCTCCGGCCTGGACCCGGGCATGGAGCGCTCGGTGATGCACATGCTGCGCGGACTGGCCGATGACGGCCGCACGGTCGTCGTGGTGACGCACAGCGTGCTGAGCCTCAACGTGTGCGACCGCCTGCTGGTGCTCGCCCCCGGCGGCCGGACCGCCTACTACGGGCCGCCGACCGAGGCGCTGGCGTACTTCGGCCACGAGGAGTGGCCGGAGGCCTTCGAGGCGTTCGAGAGCGACTCCGAGGGTGTCTGCCAGCAGCGTTTCCGCGCCTCGCCGCAGTACCGGCGGTACGTGACGACCGAAGCGGCGCACCTGCCGCACCCACCCGTGGCAGCCGCACCGATCATCGGCCACGAGAAGCCGCAGAGCTGGCTCTCCCAGCTGAGCACCCTGGTGCGCCGGTACGCCGCGGTGCTCGCCGCCGACCGGCTGTTCCTCACCGTGATGATCGCGCTGCCGTTCATCATCGGCCTGATGTGCCGGGTGATGGCCGGTTCACGGCTCACCGATGAGAACGCCATCAACTGCCTGCTCACGCTCTGCCTCGGCGGCGTGCTCACCGGCTCGGCCAACTCGGTGCGCGAGGTGGTCAAGGAACGCGCGATCTACCGGCGGGAACGCGTGGTCGGGCTGTCCAGGTCGGCGTACCTGGCCTCGAAGGTGGTGGTGCTCGGCGCGATCACGGTCGCTCAGGCCGCGGTACTGACCGTGGTCGGTCTGGCCGGGGTCACGCTCTCCGCGCAGGCGCAGCCGAACGCCCCGCCGCCGGTGACCACCGGCGTTCTGATGCCCCAACTGCCCGAGCTGATCATCGCGGTCGCGCTGCTCGCGTTCACGGCGATGATGCTCGGCCTGGTGGTCTCCGCGCTGGTCGGCAAGGAGGAGACCACGATGCCGCTGCTGGTGCTCCTCGCCATCGTCCAGATCGTCTTCAGCGGCCTGATGCTCAGGCTGAACGGCGTGCCCGGCCTGGAGCAGTTCGCCTGGTTGTGGCCGTCCCGGTGGGGCCTGTCGGCCATGGCCCGCACGGTCGACCTGAGCCGGCTCACCGTCGCGACCCCGATCACCGCGGACCCGATGTTCCGCCACGAGCGCGCCGGGTGGGTGGTCAGCATGGCCGCGTTGCCCGTCCTCGCAGCGGTGTACGGGCTGGCGGTGCTCGCCCTGCTGCGGCGCCACGAGCCGGCGATCATGCGCAAGTAGCCGCCCCGGCCTCCGCCGGTAGAGTGGAAACGACCTGTGGTGCGAGTGCCGCGCGCAGCCCCTGCCCCCGGCTCCGGCTCGTGCGGCGGAGGAAATGCGGCCGCCCATGGACGAGTACGCGTTCAGCCCCACCCACGTCGCCCCGCCGAACGGGATGGCGACCTGGGCAGCCCCGGACCCGGCGCGACCCTCCGCCCGGCTGGACCCGCTGCTCCCGCTGCGGCTGATCGCGCACCAGGGCGACTGGGCGCAGGTGCTCTGCTCCAACGGCTGGACCACCTGGGTGGACGCCCGCCTGCTGGTCACCCTCCCGCAGCCGCCGCCCGCCGTCGGGGGCCCGCCCGCGCGGACCGCCGACCCGCGCCCGGCACTCGCCGAGGCCGAGACGGCGCTGGCCCGCTACCGGGCCCTGCTGGAGGACCTCGCGGCGGGCACCCTGGACCTGGAGTCCTTCCGGGAGCGGACCCGCGGGCTACGGCTCGGCCTGGTGGCGGACGGCGAGGCGATCTGGGTGTTCGACCCTGCGCACGACCGCTGGTGCTACTGCGACGGGCTGCAGCTGCAGACGTACGCGGCCACCGACCGGCCCACGCCGCAGCCGGCGCCCGCGCCCGCGCCCGGCCCCACGCCTGGGCAAACGCCCGCGCCCGCGCCCGGGCAGACGCTCGCGCCGGTGCGCGGCCCGTACGCGCCCACCCGGACCGGTGAGCCGTGATCCCCGCCGACCGGACCTCCGCGCCCGGCTTGCCCGCGGGCCTGGTCGGGCGGAAGGTCGCGGGCTACCAGCTGGAGGGCGAGATCGGGCGCGGCGGGATGGCCGTGGTCTACCGGGCCAAGGACCTGCGGCTGGGCCGGACCGTCGCGATCAAGCTGCTGGCCCCGGAGCTGGCCCGCAACGAGATGTTCCGGCAGCGGTTCATGCACGAGTCGGAGGCGGCCGCGGCGATCGACCACCCCCACATCGTGCCGATCTTCGAGGCCGGAGAGCACGACGGCATCCTCTTCATCGCCATGCGCTACGTCGACGGCGGTGACCTGCGTGCCCTGATCGACCGGGGCAGCCCCTTCCCGGTCGATCGCGCGGCGCGGCTGGCGCTGCAGATCGCCTCCGCACTGGACGCCGCCCACGACCACGACCTGGTGCACCGGGACGTGAAGCCGGGCAATGTGCTGGTCGCCGCCGGGACGGACAGCGAGCACCCCGAGCACCTGTACCTGGCGGACTTCGGGCTCACCAAGAAGTCGCTCTCGTTCAGCGGGCTGACCAGCATCGGCCAGATCGTCGGGACGCTGGACTACGCGGCGCCCGAGCAGATCTCCGGCAAGCCGCTGGACGGGCGCTGCGACCAGTACTCCCTCGCCTGCGTGGTCTTCGAGATGCTCGTCGGCAACCCGCCGTTCCACCGGGAGAGCGACCTCGCGCTGCTCTGGGCACACCTCAACGACCCGCCGCCGCTTCTGCGCGAGCACCGGCCGGACCTGCCGGCGGCGGTCGGGGCCGCGGTGGCCCGGGCGCTCGCCAAGGCGCCCGGAGAGCGGTACGCCAGCTGCCTGCAGTTCGTCGCCGAGCTGCGCGCGGCCACCGTTCCCGCCCCGTGGGCCGGGGGCGGGCCGGCGACCCAGGTGGTCCCGGCGGTGGATCCGGGCATCGTCCAGGTGCCGGAGCCGCCCGCCTGGGCCGCGCCGGTGGTCCACCCGCCGCCCCGGGACCGAGCCTGACGCCGTACCGCGACCGAGAGGAAGCCGCCGACCATGAACGCCGTGAGCCAGGTCTTCGCCATGCTTGCCGCCGCGATCCACCTGGTGGTGTGGCCGCTGGAGAGCTACCTGTACGGGCACCCACGGGTGCGTTACCTGCTCACCGGCAGCACCGCGGACGCCCCGGAGGTCCGGCTGTGGCGCTTCAACGTCGGCTTCTACAACCTGTTCCTGGCCCTCGGGCTGGTCGCCGGCCTGGTCCTGCTGCACACCGGCCACGCCGGGTCGGGGCGGCCGGTGATCCTCTACATCGGCGCGTTCATGGTGGCGGGCGGGATCACCCTGTTCGTCTCGGAGCCGAAGCTGTGGCGCGGCGCCCTCGGCCAGGCCGTCCCGGCCGTGGTCATCCTGATCGCCCAGGCGCTCTGAACCTCTCGGCGGGTGGGTCACCACCTCTCCGCGGGTGGCTCAGCACCTCTCCGCGGGTGGCTCAGCACCTCTCCGCGGGTGGCTCAGCACCCCCGGCGGACTGGCTCAGCCGCCGCCCTCCGTCAGCTCGCCGCGGTGCCGGACCCGGGCCGCGAGCAGCGCGCCGAGCGCGCCGGTGAGCAGCCCCCAGCCCGCCGCCAGCGGGACCGCCGTCCACAGCGCCGGGCGCAGCCTCAGGCTGCCGCTGCCGAATCCGGTCAGCGGGTTGTTGCCGCCGAGTACGGTGCCGAGCAGATCGGCGAGGCCGCCCTGGCCGAGGCCGACGCCCAGGACGGAGAGCCCGTAGTCGGCGTCGATCCTGGTCCACAGCCCGACCAGGAGCACGGTGACGGCAGTGGCCAGGGCGAAGCGGACGGCGTGCTGCCAGAGCCGGACGGTGCGCGGGGATCGCTGGGCGGCGAGGAAGGCGGCGGCCAGCAGCAGGACGGCGGCCACCGGAAGCAGCCACCAGCTGCGGGCGTCGTGGTCGGCCAGGGTTCCGAGGTCGATGGTCGCCTCTCGCCCGTTCGGGGCGCGCAGCACCGAGCTGAGCGCCTTGGGGATGGGCAGGCCGACCGCGCCCTCCAGCCGTCCGTGCCACTGGGCGCCCAGCCCGAGGCCGAAGGCCAGCCAGACCAGGTCGGGCAGGACGAGCAGCACCACGGCCAGGGTCTGCCGGGCGTTGCCGTGCGCGATCGCGGTGATCACCCCGGCCACCGCGCCGATCACCACGTACGCCAGCAGCACCGTCCAGAGTGCGAACGCGGGCGGGCGGACGGCGAGCTGGTAGCGCAGCAGGGCACCCGGCAGCGGCGCCCGCCGGGACACCGCGAAGGCGGCCGCGAGCACCAGCAGCAGCCAGGCCAGCCCGATCCCGATGGTGGTCGGGCCGTCCGCGTGGAAGCCGACCTCCGGGGTGAGTCCGAGCGCGCTGCCGATGGTCTGCGCCAGACTGCCGCCGAGTGGGACCACGAAGGTGTGCTTGGCCACGACCGTGATCAGCACCAGGGCGAGCACCCAGAGCAGCACCGTCCGGACGATCCGGCCGAGCAGTTCGCCGCCCCCGGCCACCGCACGGAAGCGCAGTTGACGCAGGAACACCTCAGCCATCGCGACCGCGCCGACCAGCGAGACGGTGAGCGGCATCGCGGTGACCCCGGCGTCCACGGCGGCGAAGCTGCCGGCGCCACCGTCGAGCTGTACGGATCCGCCGACGGCGAGCGCCATCGTCGCGGCGAGGACGGGCGGGAAGCCGCCCTCGGGGAGGTCCCCGGCACCGGCCAGCCAGAGGCCGAGTGCGGCCACGGCCGCCATCGCGACCAGCCCAGCCAGCACGACGGCGAACGCGTCCAGCCATCCGCGTACGACGCCGGGCGGGCCTGCGGCCCGGGTGATGGGCTGCTGCATACCGCCTCCTCTGACTGAGCTGGCCGGTCCGGTCCCGGGGACTCGACTCCCACGGGTGCCGGTCTCCCCGGGGTGTCGGGTTCCAGCCTGACCGACCGCCGGTGGGCACGCTCGGCGACGGCCGCCAAACCTGCTGTTGCGGCGAACGGGGTACCGGGGGAGAAATGGAACCCCAGTGGCAGGAGCTTCCCGTGCCGGCCGTCCTCGCCGGCCGCCTGCGAATCGGAGCCTCGATGAGTTCCCACCCGCCTCCCTCCGGCCCGCCGAGCGAGCCCCCGTTCGGCCCGCCGTCCGGTCCCCCGTCCGGCCCACTGGCCGGACCGCCATCCGTACCCCCGCCGCCCTCGGGCCCGCCCGGACCGACGGGGCCGTCCGGGCCGTCCGGGCCGCCTTCGGGTGGTGGCGGGAGCGGCAGCGCCGGTGGCGGTCGCGGGCCGCACACGCCGTGGTGGCGCTCCGGCAGGGGCCTGGCGGTGGCGGCCACCACGGTGGCGGCGGCCGTGGTGGCCACCGTGCTGATCGTCAACAACCAGGGAGGCGGCGGCAAGACCGAGACGCTGCCGGCCGCAAACGAGGTCGCGCTGCAGGCGCCGGCCGATCCGGGCCCTGACCCGTTCACCCCATCGGTGGAAACCAACCCGGTGACTCCACCGGCACCCGCCCCGGCGACCTCGC
The DNA here is from genome assembly GCF_044768305.1 of Kitasatospora sp. NPDC101155. Lineage (NCBI taxonomy): Bacteria > Bacillati > Actinomycetota > Actinomycetes > Kitasatosporales > Streptomycetaceae > Kitasatospora > Kitasatospora sp. NPDC101155. The sequence goes on from NZ_JBIWPN010000014.1 coordinate 58,215, forward strand.
AGGCGGAGCAGCCCGGGCACAGCACGTCCCCGGCCGCCCTGCACAGCGTCCAGGGGGCCTCGAACGGGCTCTACGCCGGGACGATGTCCAAACCGAGCTGCGACACCGAGCGGCTGATCGGAATGGTCTCCACCGGCGACACCGGCCGGGCCTGGGCCTCCGCCGCCGGCATCGACCAGTCCGCGATCCCGTCCTACCTGCGCTCGCTGACCTCGGCGTACCTGCGGGTGGACACCCGGGTGACCAACCACAACTACAAGAGCGGCGCGGTGACCGAGTACCAGTCGGCACTCCAGGCCGGCACCGCCGTACTGGTGGACGCCCAGGGCGTGCCCCGGGTGCGCTGCTCGTGCGGCAACCCGTTGAAGCCGCCGGTACTGGTCTCCGACGCCAAGTACATCGGGCACCCGTGGCAGGGCTTCCGGCCGACCAACCTGGTCATCGTGGTTCCGGCGCCGCAGCCGGTGACCGAGATCGTCCTGGTCAACGTCGAGACGGGCGGCTGGTTCACCCGCCTGACCGGGCGGATCGAGGTGGTGGACAAGCACGTCGAGGCACCGAAGGGGCCGCTGGCACCGGGGGTTCCGCCGCCAGGGACGATGAAGCCGGGCACACCGACGGCGACATCCTCGACCTCTGGCGCCACGTCAAGATCGGGCTCGGCGACCACCTCGAAGGGAAGTCCCTCGGGGCCGACCTCGTCCGGCGCGACGTCCTCGGGCACCACGTCCTCCGGTGCTACGCCCTCCGGTCCGACGTCCTCCGGTGCCTCGACGGGGACCGGCTCTGCTTCGGCTTCGACCAGTTCGGCCAAACCATCGGAGACGACCGCGACGACGAACACCTCCGCCCCATCGACGGCGGCGACCACCGCCCCTTCGGCGCTCACCCAGTCGCCGCAGTCGCCTAGCAACAGGACCACGACGACCGGTTCCGGCACGACCTCGGCGGGTACCTCCACGAGTTCCGGCACGACGTCGACCGCCACCACGACCGGCGCCACTCCCTGACCCCACCCGACCCCGCTGCCACCGTCCGAACCCGGCCGGTGGCAGCGGCACGTCTCAGGGCAGCAGCACCTTCGCGTCCTCCGGCCCGAGCAGCCGCCCGTCCGCCGCCCGGACCTCCACCGTGGCGACCGGCTCCCCCGACGCGCGGTGGACCAGCCGGGCCCTGGGCTCGCCCTTCGGGGATATTCGCTGGCCAACCGCGCTTCGGGCGGGCAGAGTGCCGACATGATCAACAGGGGACTGGACGGGGACGGGTACATCGCGCGGGAGGGCTCGCTGGAGCGGGTGCCCGCGGCGTTCACAGCGGTGGTCGACACCGCCCGCGAGCGAATAGCCGCCGCCTTCGACCCGGCCCGGCTGCACAGCGCCTACCTCTACGGCAGCATCCCGCGCGGCACCGCGGTCCCCGGTGTCTCCGACCTCGACCTGCTGCTCGCCCTGCACCACGAGCCCACCCCCGCCGACCGCGCCGAGGCCGACGCGCTCGAAGCCGGTCTGGACGCCACCTTCCCCCAGGTCGACGGCGTCGGCGTGCTCCTCTTCTCCACCGGCACGCTGCTGAGCGAGCTGGAGCGCCACGACCTGGGCTGGTTCGTCGCCTGCCTGTGCACCCCGCTGCTCGGCGCGGACCTCGCCGGGCAGCTCCCCCGCTACCGTCCGACCTCCCTGCTCGCCCGCGAGACCAACGGCGACCTCGCGCTCGCCCTCCCTGGCTGGCGCGAACGGCTGGCCGCCGCCGGCTCGGACGCCGAGCTCAGGGCACTCAGCCGCGCGGTCTCCCGCCGGATCGTCCGTACCGGCTTCACCCTGGTCATGCCCCGCTGGGGCGGATGGACCAGCGACCTGGCCGCCTCCGCCGAGGCCTTCGCCGGCTACTACCCCGACCGCGCCGCCCAGGTGCGCCTCGCCGCCGTGATCGCCCGCACCCCCACGACCGACCGCGCCGCCCTCGGCATGCTGATCGACGACCTCGGCCCCTGGCTGGCGGCCGAGTACACCACCGTCCACGGTGAGAAGGCCCCGCGCCCTTGACCGGGCGAGTCAACACTCAGTCCACGCAGGGAATCCCGCCCGCCTTCACCGCCGGCCCCTGCATCGGCAGGCCCGCGGCCGGGTCGGTGGAACCGTCCGCCGAGGCCGAGGCTCCCGCGGTGGGGGTCGCCGGGGTGGGAGTCGGCGTCCGGCCGGCGGCGAGCGTGACCACGACGTGCCCCGCCGCGACGGCGTAGGACGGGACGGCGGCGACCCCGTAGCGGGCCGCGATCTGCTGGGCGTCGGCCTTGGCGCCGCTGCCGTACGTCACCGTCGTCGCCCGGGTCCTCGCCGGTGCGTCCCCGATCCGGCCCGCCTGGTAGCCGAGTTCGACCAGCGCCTTGGACTCGGCGGAGGCCGCGCCCGCGCCGGCCACCGCGTTGACGTCCACCACGGACTTGGGCGCGGCGCTGGGCGAGGGCGTTGCGGTGGCCGTCTCGCCGGGGGCCTCGCGCGGGGCTCCGGCCGGGACCGCGGGCGCCGGTTCGCGGTTGAACAGCTGCCGGACGATCTTCTTGATCAGGTCCGGGTTGACGGTGTTGACCTCCTGCCCGCCGATGGTCTTGAACCCGGCGATCGGCAGGGTGTTGAACTCGACGTTGCCGCCGGTGAGGTTGGGCGCCTGCTGGGCGAAGTCGAGGATGTTCCACTCGTTGTCGATGACGACGTCCTTCTTGATCACCCCGAACAGCTTCTGCATCTGCCCGAAGTCGTTGAGGACGCCCTGCTGCTTGAGCCGGTACTCGACGGAGGAGATGAACGCCTGCTGCCGGTGGGTGCGGTCGAGGTCGCCGTTGGTGAGGTGGTGGCGCTGACGGACGAAGGACAGCGCCTGGGCGGCGTTGAGCGAGCTGACCCCGGCGGGCAGTTTGAGGCCGGTACCGCCGCCCTCGTGGGTGGCGGTACGGGCGATGATCGGATCGTCGACCGGATGGTTGAGGCAGACCTGGATCGGTTCGACGGCCTTGGCGATGTCGTAGAAGCCGATCAGGTTGACTTCCGCGAAGTGGTCGATCGGGACGTCCAGGAAGCTCTGCACGGTCTGGATGGTGGCCGAGCGCCCGGCCTCGCGGCTCTGCCGCTCCAGCTCCGCCTTGGACAGGCCCTTGCCGGCGAGCTTCGCCTCGGCGGCCTCCTTGGCGATGCCGTAGGCTTCCTTGATCTTGTGCATCCTGCCATCGGCGCCGGCGGTCTGCACGTAGTCGTCACGCGGGACGGACAGCGCGGTGACCTTGCCGCCGTTGGCCGGGATGTGCAGCACGATCAGGGCGTTGGTGTTGTAGCCGCCGATCTCGCTGGAGCCCGCGTGCAGTTCGTCCTCGACGAACTGCTTGGGCAGGTCGTTGCCGTCCATGTCCTTGCGGCTGTCCAGGCCGATCAACAGCAGGTTGACGGACTTGTCCAGGTGCGGCGGCGCGTTCTTCTTGGCCTCGCTCAGCGCGGTGGACTTGATCATGCCGTCGTCCAGGCTGCGGTACTCGTACCAGGTGAAGCCGCTGGCGCCGAGCACGGCGGCCGACACGGTACAGGCCAGGGTGCGACCGGCCACGGCCAGCGAGGGGGCGCCGCGGCGCGGGGTCCGGCCGCGGGGGCGGGGGCGGTTGCCGCGCTCAGCCACGGCGGCTCCTTCCGCTCGGGGCTGCGGCCCCGCCGGGTCGGCGGCGGTCGAGCACGGTCCGGATCACGATGACCAGCAGCGCGGCGGCCACCGCCGCCGCCATCACCGGGAACGCCCCGACCACCCAGCGCACCGCGCCGGTGCCGAGGCCCTTGCCCTGGTACTTGTCGGGGTTCGACAGGTACTCGACGCCCGCGGCCGTGAGCAGCACCACGATCGGAGTGGCGGTGACCACCCACCACCGGCCGGTCCGGCTGCACAGCGCGGCCGCGGCGGCCGTGCCGAGCACCGCACCGACCGTGAAGAGGATGCCCACGCCGGGGCCGCCCAGCTCGTCCGCGATCCCGCCGAGCAGCGGCAGCCCGACCGCCGCCAGAGCCGCGAGCAGTCCGCCGCGCCGACGGGCCTGCTGCCTGCGGCGCGAGGCCCCGGCGCGCTGGGCGCGGGCGTCCCGGGCCCGGTCGGCCCCCCGGCCGCCGGCGGGACGGGAGCGCTGGGCGGGCACGGCGCGGTCCTCGGTGCGCGGTCCCGCGTCCTGGTACGGCGTTCTCGCCCGCTGGCCGGCCATGCGCACTTCCCTCGATCGTTTCGGCTGCGGCGGCGCGACCACGCCACCGCACGTGCCGGGACGCCTTCCGTCCTGCGGCGGTCCCAACTTCTACAGATCTGTAGAGGTTGGGCTGGAGCTTACAAACCCATTTCAGCAAAGTCACCCGCCGCCGTTCGGCAGGGGCGAACCGCCCGGTGGGCCGTCGTTAGGATGACCATGATCCCCGCCACGTCGGCACACCAACAGGAACGCGTCAGAGGAGCAGAGCGTCACCATGTTTGAGAGTCTGAAGAACCTCGCGGGCAAGGCCACCGACCTCGCCCGTGAGCACAGCGACGTGCTCGGGCAGGGCCTGGAGAAGGTCGGCGACGTGATCGACGACCACACGGACGGCAAGTACAGCGGGCAGATCGACACCGGCGTCGAGAAGGCGAAGGACTTCCTGCGCAACCTCGACGGGGACCAGAAGCCCGCCGAATAGGCCTGCCGCGGGGCACGATCGACTGTACAGCGATCGAACGGGAATGCGAGCGGACGGGGAGGGGCCGGAAGCGGTGAGCGAGGAGCAGAAAGGGTCGCGCTGGGGGCGCTGGCTCGTGATCGGCGTCCTGGTCGCGGCCGGGTGGGGCATCGTCCGCGGGGGCGGGCACGACACCGCGGCGTCCTCCTCGCCGTCCGCCTCCGCCACCGCGGGCGGGGCGGCCGCGGTCCCGTCCGGTGCGCCGTCCGCCGGGGCGCCCTCCGCCGCGCCGTCCAAGCCCTCCGGCCGCTACGACCCGGCCGACTACGCGGCGCCGGTGCGCCAGTACGCCGCGGAGGCCGGGGTCGATCCACAGCTGCTGATGGCGATCCTCTACAACGAGTCGTACAAGCCGCACGACCCGGACCTCGAACGGGCCTGGCAGCGCAACAAGCCCGACGCCTCCTTCGGCATCGCCAACATGCACCGGGCCGCCTTCGACGACACCAAGCCCGGCCGCCCGTTCGCCTCCCGCCAGTGGGAGGAGCTGCCGGACGACCGCAACCTGGCGATCCAGGCCGCCGCCTGGCACCTGCACGACCTCTCCGGGCAGCTGCCCGCCCGGCCGAGCGCGCCGTTGAACAAGAACGAGCTGCTCGCCCTCGGCTACAACGCCGGCGCGGGCAACATGCTGGCCTTCGCCCGGGGCGTCAGGATCGGCCCGCAGGCGCAGTCCTATCTGGACCGCCTGCACGACAACTGGGCGAAGTCCGGCGAGGCCGTGAAGTAGGCCTCCGCGATCAGCCGCGCGCGCGGCGGCGGAGCCAGAACCCGGTGGCGACCAGCAGGACAGCCGCAGTGGCGGTGCCGATGGCGGCCCAGGTTGTGGCGTCGTCGGTGGTCTCGTGGGCGGGGGTGCCGGTGGTGGCCGCCGCCGTCACGGGGGTCGGCGCGGCCTCGGTGCTCAGGCCCAGCGGCGCCGGGTCGCTGATCGCCGCCGCCTCGACGTCGAGTTCGCGCTCACCGTGGCCGAGGGAGGGGAACGCGCAGTCGACGGTCACCCGCCAGTGCCCGGCCGGGAGCAGCTCGCGGGTGGTGTACGTCCCCGGCCGGCCCGGGACGGCGACCAGGCGCCAGGGGCCGACGGCGCGGCCGTCGGCTGCGGTCGCCGAGAGCGTGCCGGCGAACTCCTCGGTGACCGGGTCGTGGTCGTTCTCCCAGGTCGCGACAGTGCTGACGTGGCCGTTCTGCTGGCCGGTGACATCCAGGTGGACGGAGTCGCCGTGGGCGGCGGCGGGTGCGGCGGCGGGCAGGACGGCCGCGACGGAGAGGGCGAGGGCGGCGAGGAGCGAGCGGGTTCGCATGGCGGGCATTCCTCGGGCGGTATGGGGTGAGGGTGCTTGGAGCAGTGGCGCTTTGAGCGGTGGTTCTTTGAGCGGTGGTGCTTTGAGCCGTGGACGCCGGGTGCGGCCGCCGTCGGGTGGTGACTGCGGCCGCACCCGTGTTGCGCGGGTTCGAGCGTGCTTACGAGGTCTTCAGCAGCGACCAGCTCTGGTACGGCCGGCCGTTCGGCTGCTGCAGCTCCAGCAGCCAACCACCGTAGTACCAACGGTCGCTGAGTCCGAGCACCAGGGTGGAACCAGCCGCGGTGACGGTGAAACCGCCGTCGGTGGCGCCCAGTTGCCACTTCTGCGCGGCGTTGTCGGCACACGGCTGCTGTGCCACGTACTGGCCGGCGACGGCCGTGCCGCCGAGCTGCAGGCACTTGCCGGAGCGGGCGGACTTGATCCGCACGGCGCCGTCACCGGCGTCCTCGAAGGCCCACTTCTGGTTGGCGTAGCCGGTGCGCTGGTAGGCGATGGCCACGGTGCCGTCGTTCATCGAGCTGCCCCACAGGTCGGCGGCCTGGCCGGTGAGGCCGTTGACCAGGGTGTAGTGGGTGCCGGGCTGCGGGTGGCCCGCGTCGGCGAGGGTGCGGAAGGTGGCGGAGCGACCGGGCTTGGAGACGGCCCCGGCCGCGTCGCGGACGGCGACGGCCACGGTGTAGGAGGTGCCGGGCGCCAGTCGGACCACGCCGACCACGGTGGAGCGGACGGTGCCGATGGTCTGGCCGTTCAGCTGGACGTCGTAGCCGGCCGCGGCCGGGACGGCGTTCCAGCTCAGCATCACCGAGTTCTGGGTGATCTGACTTGTCGTCACCTCAGGGGCGCTGCCGCCGCCGGTGGTCGGGGTCGCGGTCGGTGACGGCGATCCGGTCGGTGTGGCGGTGGGGCTGCCGGTGGGCGTCGGGGACGGCGAGGGCGTGCGGGTGGGCGATCCCGAAGCCGTCGGGGTGGGCGTCGGCGTGGGCGTGGGCGTCGGCGTGGGGTTCGGACCGGTGCCGTTGCCCGCGATGAGGAAGCGGTTGTTGGCGACGTTCCAGTGCGTGGCCAGGTAGCTGCCGGGTGCCGGGTCGGTGTTGTAGTAGTCGTCGTGGTTGCAGTCCAGCCGGTCGTCATGCGCGCGGTCCGGGCAGACGGTCCGCATCTTCGGGTAGTAGGGGGCGTCCGAGTAGCACATGATGTCCCACTCGTCCGTACAGTGACCGGCCTTGCTGGAGTTGGGCGCGCTGTTGTTCACCGCACCCAGGTTGTGACCGAGTTCGTGCGCGGCGGTGGAGCCGCTCCAGCAGCCGGCGTCGGTGCGTCCGTACGAGGGGCCGAAGTTGCTGAAGTTGTCCTGGCCGGGGCGCTCGTCGCCGGCGAAGGTGCCGATGCCGCAGTACACCTTGGCATCGGTGAACATCATGTACTTGCGGTCCTTGCGGTTGAACCCCTGCGCGGCGAGGGCCTGGTTGCTCGCGTTGAAGTCCTGGATCTCGGAGTCGGAGATCTGGACGTTCAGGACCGAGGCGGTGCAGTCGGGTTCGGTGACGAAGCGGACGTGCCGGTCGCCGCCGGTCTCCTGGGCGCTGGCGTCGTAGATGACGTCGACGTCCGCGGCCCACTTCTTGAACGAGGGCAGGTACTGGGCGAAGCGGTCGTTGCCCGGGGTGTGCACGTACACCACCTGGACGCGGTTGCCGCTGCTGCCGTCACCCTCGCAGACCAGGCCCGAGCCGGCGGCCGGGGCCTGGGAGGGGGCGCCCTGCGGGGCGCCCGCGGCGCCGGAGTCGCTCAGCAGCGCCTTCTGGGTCGCGTCGAGGACGGGCGCGCCGCCCTTCAACAGGTCGGCTGCGGCGGGCGGTTGGGCGTTCGTCGGCGGGGTCAGCGCGGGCGCCTGGGCCACCGGGGCGGCCACCGGCTGGACGTCCTTGTGGATGTCCACGTCCTTGGGCGGCACGTCCGGGCCGTGGCTGCACTGGGTGCTGCCGGTGACCTCCAGCATGTTGCCGCAGCGGTCGCTGGTCGGCAGGCTCAACCCCGCGTAGACCAGGCCGCGTTCGGGCTGGTCCTTGGGTATCGCCTTGGGTGGGGCGGCCTTCTCGTCCCGCTTCGGGGCAGGCGCCTTGGTCGCGCCCTCGGCCGTGCCGGTCTGCCCGGGGGCACCGTCGTCGCCACCGTCCGAGACCACGTCGGCCCGGTCCGCCGGGGCGTCCGCCGCCGCGACCGCGCTGTGCACGGCCGCCGGCTCCAGCACGGTGCGCAGACCCAGTGTGCCCGCGATCAGTCCGGCCGCCACCGCCACGGCGACCAGGGTGCTCCTGCGGGTGAGCCGGCGGCGCCTGCGCCGACGGAGTTCGCTGCTCCGGTGTCCCATCGCGTTCCTTTCCTCGTGCGACGGCCCGCGCGCCCCGTGGTGAGGGACGCCCGGACCTTCCGACACTCCGGAGAGCGACTGGGACGGCCGGGAATAACAGAAACCTCTTGCGAAATTCTTTGCGGCGTTCGAAACGGTGAGGCGGCGACCGGGCGAGGGCATGGAGATGCCGGGGAGTGCGTTCGGAGGTGTGCGCTCCCCGGCACGGGGGTGGCGGCCACCCGGCCGGAGTCCCGGAGCCGGCGGCCCGGGCGGCCGAGACGGAATGCCGGACCTGTCGACGCGTGGTGACCAGAGCTTCGACCAGGCAGGTTCACGCCCCGGACCTGTCGGTGTCGACCGGTGTCCGACGGTCCGTCATGCGGGGGGGGACCGGTCAGGCCGCGACCGTCAGCCGAGCCGGGGACGCCGCGGGCGCCCCCGCGACCCCGGCGACCCCGAGGCCGCCGTGCAGCCGGGCCAACCCGGCGGCGAGCACGGTGCGGTCCCCGGCGAGCCAGAGCCGCAGGGCCGCGGAGAGCGCCGCGCTGGCCGGTCCGGCCGCCGGCCCGCCGGTGCGCGCGAGCCGCTCGCCCAGCAGCGGCAGCAGGTCCGCCACCGGGGCGGGCAGCCAGAGGGTCAGCGCGCAGGGCGCGGGCCGGGCGAGGACCCGCGTCAGCGGCAGGACGGAGGCCTCGTCGTGCAGCGCCGGGACGACCTCCAGCAGGCCGTCGACCGCCACCTCGGAGACGTCGCCGCCGTGGCCGCGCGCGAGGTCCCGCAGCAGCGCCCGCTCGGCGGCGGTGATCCGCACGGTCAGCATGACCTCGTCGTCGCAGTCCATGGTCACGGCCCCCTGTCGTGGCGTCAGTGGAGTCGAGGGCGGGCCGGTGGCGCAGACGGGTCATCAGGCCCTCCTTCTCCGCATACCATGGTGGCCCTCGCACGCCTGGGCGGCGAGGGTCCAAAGACCCCCCTCCGCGGGCGGCGAGGTCGTCATCGTTCCCGCAGGTCAGCCGTATCCTCGGGAGCGAGATCCGAACCTCGGGCCGATGGACCGTTGGAGTGATCCACCCGCGCTCGGCGCAACGCCTATGGGACCGGCGCGTTTCTCATGACGTGCGCCCTCCCACAGTGGCGCACGCGGGCTCGCGCTCACCGGTCCCCCGGTTCCCGGCCGGCCCGCCGGTACCCTCCCCCGGTACCGCCGCACCGTCCCCTTCGATGAGAGGTAGTGTCATGGCCCTGCCGACAGGCGCCCTGCCGACAGAGACCCGGAAACGGCTCGTCCCACCGAGAACCGCGCCGCCCCACACCCCCACGACCCGCTCGGCCGTCCCCCCGCTCGCCCCCGGGGCGCTCCCCGGCCTCGGCCACGCCGCCGCCCTGCTGCGCGACCCGCTCGGCTTCCTCGGTTCCCTGTCCCGCTACGGCGGTGTGGTCCGCATCCGGCTCGGGCCGCGCACTGTCTGCGTGGTCACCGACGCCCGGCTGGTCCACACCCTGCTGGTCGCGCTCGCCTACGACTGTCCGCGCGGCGCCGTCCAGGACACCCTGAAGACGGCCTTCGGCGACGGCCTCCTGATGTCCGAGGGCCAGGCCCACCGCGACCGCCGCCGGATCATCCAGCCCGCCTTCGGCCCGGACCGGATGGCCGAGTACCTGACCGTCATGCACCAGGTCACCGAGGAGCGCGCCGGACGTTGGCAGCCCGGCCAAGTCCTCGACGTGGCCAAGGAGATGAACCACCTGGCGCTGGAGATCGTCACCCGCTCACTGTTCGATGCCCGGCTCAGCGAGGACGCCACCCTCGCCTTCCACCGGGCGCTGCCGGACCTGGTGAAGGGCCAGATCGTCCAGTCCCTGTACCCGCACCCGGCGCTCGCCCGGCTGCCGCTGCCCGTCAACCGGCGCTTCGACGCCGCCGTCCGGGTGCTCAACCGGGTCGTCGACCAGGCCGTCAACGGCCGCTCGGGCCCTGCCGGTTCGCAGGACCGGGCCGAACGACGGGGCAGCCTGCCCGCCCTGCTGCGGGCCGCCACCGACCCGGCCACCGGCCGTCCGCTCACCGAGGCCGACGTCCGCTCCGAGGCGATCACCATGTTCGGCGCCGGGACGGAGACCGTCTCCACCACCCTGACCTGGCTGCTGGACGAACTCCTGCGCCACCCCGAAGTCGAGGCCCGCCTCCTCGCCGAACTCGACGAGCACCTGCCCGCCGGAACCGCCCCCACCCCGGAGGCGCTCGCCCGGCTCAGCTACACCCGCAGCGTCACCCAGGAGGTGGTGCGGCTGCACGCGCCCAACGCCTTCCTGATGCGCACCGCCCGGGTGCCGGTCGAGCTCGGCCCGTACGGCATCCCGGCGGGCACCGAACTGCTCTACAGCCTCACCGCCCTGCACCGCGACCCGGTCCGCCACCCCGAGCCGCTCGCCTTCCGGCCCGAGCGCTGGCAGGACGGCGGCGGGGCCGGGCGGCCGTCCTTCCTGCCGTTCGGGGCGGGCAAGCACAAGTGCATCGGGGAGGCCTTCGCCTGGGCCGAGCTGACCGTCGCGGCGGCGGCGATCCTGCGCCGCTGGCGGCCGGTCGCGGTGCCGGGGGCGCGGGCCCGGGAGGTGGTGTGGACGACGGTCCAGGCACAGGGGCTGCGGGTGCGGCTCGCGCCGCGCTCGGCGGACTCGGTGGGTGCTACGGCCGCCCCGGCGGGTGCCTCGACAGCTCCGGCGGCCTCGGTGGCCTCGTCGAGCGCGGCGGGTGCGGCGGGTGCCGAGCGGGCGGCGGCCGGCGGTTGCCCCTTCGCGGGCGCCGCAGCCGCGCCGGCCGCTCCCGCCCGGCGCCGCCCGCCCGCCGAGTTGCGCGCCTCCGCCGACCGGCATGCCGACTGGGCGGTCCGCCACGGCCTGCTCACCCCGGCCGAACTGCCCGGCTACCGGGCCTACGCGCTGCACGAGCTGATCGGCCTCGCCTTCCCGACCACCCGGGGCGGCGAGCTGGACCTGTTGGTCGACATGCTCGGCTGGTTCACCATCCTGGACGACCGCTTCGACGGCCCGCCCGGACGCCGCCCCACCCAGGCCCGCGCCCTGGTCGACCCGCTGATCGCCGCCCTCGACAGCGGCGCCCCCGCCGGCACCGCCGACGACCGGCTCCTCACCGCCTGGCGGGAACTCTGGGACCGCCAGACCGAGACGATGTCCCCCGCCTGGCGTGCCCGGGCCGCCCGCGAGTGGCGGGCCTGCCTGGCGACCTTCACCGCCGAGGCCGAACACCGCTCCCGCGGCACCGTCCCCGCGCTCGGCCTGAGCCTCACGGACACCATGCGGCTGCGCCGCCACGGCAGCTGCGCCTACCCGTTCATGAACATACTGGAACGGGTCCACGGCGCCGACGCCCCTGCCGCCCTGCACGCGGAGCCCGCACTGCACCGCCTGCGCGCCAACACCGCCGACGCGGCCACGCTGATCAACGACCTCTACTCACTGGAGCGGGAGGAACGCCAGAGCGCCGCCGCCTTCAACACCGTCCTCACCCTGCAACGGGTCCGCGGCTGCACCCGCAGCCGCGCCGTCCGCGCGGTGCGTGCCCGCGTCTCCCGACTGCGGCAGGAGAACGAGGAGCTGCGCCGCGAGCTGGGCCGCCGCCACCCGGCGGGGCGCTGGTACCTGGACGGCACCCGGGAGCTGGTCACCGGCGTGCATGCCTGGACCAGCACCAGCGACCGCTACCTGGTGCCGGACGCACAGCCGCGCTGAGCCCCGCCGCGGCCCTCCTGACGGCCGCTACGCGCGAGCGCCCCTACTTGCGGTCGCCGAGCGCGAACAGCAGCAGGACGAAGCCCGCGAACAGGTGGGTGGCGAAGACGTAGATGCCCGCGCGGATCAGCATCGCCTTGCGGCGGCGCTTCTCCTCACTCGTGCTGTCACTGGCACTGTCGCTCATGGTGCGGGTCTCCTCGGGTCGGCCGGTCGGGTCGGGCGCGGGCGCTGACGCGGGTGCGGGCTGCGGACTCAGCGGTGTGACCGGCCGCCGGTCGCACGCAGCTCTGTCAGCAGCGCGCCCTGGTCGGTGATCAGCTCGGTCAGGATCCGACGTGCCGCGCGCAGCAGGTCGGCGACGTCCGGGGTGCTGAGCGCGTACACCACCGTGTTGCCCTCGCGGGTGGCCGTGACCAGCTGGGTGCGGCGCAGCACCGCGAGCTGCTGGGAGAGGTTGGACGGCTCGACCTCGATCTCCGCCAACAGCTCGCGCACCGGCCGGGGGCCGTCCTGGAGCAGCTCCAGCACCCGGATCCGGACCGGGTGGCCGAGGGTGCGGAAGAACTCCGCCTTGGCCTGGTACAGCGGGACCGGCATCGTCCGCTCCCTCTCTCGGATCCGGCTCGGTGGTCGTTCGACCGGGCGGGGTCCGTGCCGCGGCCGGTAGGCATCATCGCGACAGATGAAGATTTCTTCAAGTCCTCACAGCAGGAGGTGACCTCCCCCACACCGCGGCCGGATTCCCGGCAAGCCGGGGCCGAGCCCGGGACGCTGCCAACTCCCGGGCCCGGCAGTCAGGATGACGAGCCGTCAGCAGACTACAGGCAGATCCAGGGCGACCGGGGCCGGACCCTGGAAGCTCTTCTCCACGGCGAAGGAGGCGTGCACGACCGAGCCGCACGGCACGGTAGCCCTGATGCCGTCCACCCGCACCGTGCTGGTCGAGAAGACGGTGCGTCCGGACACCGCGCCGAGCGAGCCGCCGCCGACGACCTCGGCCGACAGCCCGGTGACCAGCTCCTGCGGCGCCGGCGGCCACGGCGTCCCCGGCGAAGGCGGCCCGGCCAGCCCGATCTGCCCGTACAGCACGACGCTGTCGCCGGTCACCTCCGCGCACACCTTGGTGGACAACCCGGCCTGCAGACCGGACCAGCCGCAGGTCGTGACCGTGGCCACGGTGGCCTGCGGCACGGCGGCGAGCGCCGGCACGGGCGTCGCGAGCAGCGCGGCGGCACCGACTGCGCCCGCAGCGATCTGCTTGATGCGGTTCATGAACTCCCCCTTCGGAGGGTGTGAGGAATGGATCGAGAACAGGCAATGTGGCACATGTGATATTTCATACGTGCCATGACCAAGACTTTGCCATGAGATTCCAATCCCTAGGCGCAGTTTCACCTTTAAACTAGCGACCAGGCCGAAACTTGACCTTCGATGGCGCGTTCCAGCCCGAACGGACGAACATCTGCACCATCCCGGACGTCGCCGCGTTGAACCTGGGGTGAACCGCCTCCGCACCGCCGTCGCGGCCCTGGCCGCCCTCGCCTCTCTCCTCGGCTTCGCCCCGGCCCCCGAGCCGCTGCTCGGCACCGAGATCCGCCGGATCCCGACCGAGGCGCGCGTCCTCGCCCTGACCTTCAACGCCGCCTGGAACGAAACCGGGCTCGACACCGTCCTCGCCGTCCTGCGCGACCGCGCCGCCCCGGCCGTCTTCTTCCCCACCGGCGACTTCGCCGACCGACACCCCGACGCCGTCCGCGCCATCGCCGCCGCAGGACACGGCCTCGGCAACCACTCCTACAGCCACCCCGACTTCACCACCCTCACCCCCGACCAGGCCCGTGCCGAGGTGCGCCGCGCCGACACCGCCATCCGCCGCGCCGCCGACGCCGACCCGCTGCCGTTCTTCCGCTTCCCGTACAGCGCGACCACCCCACAGGCCATCGAGACCGTCAACGGGCTCGGCTACGCGGACCTGGAATTCACCACCGACACCAACGGCTACCTCGGCCCCGGACACGGCATGACCACCGACCGCGCCGTCGACCGAGCCCTCGCCGCCCTCACCCCGGGCGCCGTGCTCCAACTCCACGTCGGCGCCACCGACGAGGGCGGCCCCGACACCTGCCTCGACGCCGAGGCCCTCCCCCGCATCATCGACGCCGCCCGCGCCCGCGGCTACCGCCTCATCGACCTGCGCACCCTGCTCAACCGGTAGCCGGGCCGGGCGTGCCCGGCTGTCGGCGGAGCAGGACCGGGCCACGGTCCGGCTCCGCCGTTCGGTAGCGGCCTCGTCTCTCCCGCTGCCACCGTCGACCGGCGGTGCTGCCGCCACCCCGGGTGAGCGGCGGGGCGCGGGTCACCCCTGAATCAGCGCAGCGCGTCCCTCAGGGCGTCCACGCGGGTGACGGCCTCCGCGAACGCCGCGCGGTCCAGGCGGCCGGAATCGAGGGCGGCGGCGAGGGCGGCGGCGGCGTCCTCGGCCTGTTGCGGGTCGCGGTCGGAGCAGAGCAGCAGGTCCATGCCGGCCGCAGCGGCGGTGACGGCGCGGGTGCCGGTGTCGCCGAAGGCGGTGAGGGCGCCGGCTTCGAGGGCATCGGTGATGGTGACGCCGTCGAAGCCGAGGCGGTCGCGGAGTTCGCCCTGGATGACGGTGGGTGACAAGCCGGCCGGGTGGTCGGGGTCGAGGGCCGGGTAGATCGCCCAGGAGGCCATCACCAGACGCACGCCCGCCGTGATGGCGGCTCGGTACGGGGCTTCGCCGCGGGTGCGGAGCTGGGACAGCGGGACCGGGAGGGTGACCGGGCGGAGGTCGGTGTTCTCGTCCTGGGCGGCGGAGCCGAGACCGGGGAAGTGCTTGGCGGTCGCGGCGACCCCGCGGCCCTGCTGGGCGGTGAGGAAGGCGCTGCCCAACTCGCCTACCCGGTCAGGGTCCTGTCCGTAGGAGCGCTCGAAGTGGTCGATGAAGTTGTCCGGGGTGTCGTAGACGTCGAGCACCGGCGCGAGGTTGACGTTCAGCCCGGCGCCGGTGAGCGTCGCGGCGGCGCCGGTGCCGGAGTCCACGGCGGCGGCGAGCGGGTCGGGGGCCGATCCGGTGCCGCGGGCGGAGAGTTCGGGCGCGCCGGGCAGGCGGCGGACCTTGCCGCCCTCCTGGTCGGTCATCAGCAGCAGCGGGCGCGGGTGTGGCGCCTCGGTCGCCGCCTGCTTCAACTGGGTGACCACCTCTGCGAGTTGCGATGTGACGTTGTCGCGGAACAGGATCACCCCGGCGGCCCGACCCTCCCGGATGGCCTGGAGCACTCCGGGCGGCGGCGTCGAGCCCGGGTAGGAGAGTACGATCCGACGTCCGGCGAGCTGCCGGGAGTCCTGGTCCTGGCTGATCACCGTTGCGGTCCTCTCGGCGGGGAGCGCGCCGCTACGCGTCGTCGACCCGGCCGGGACCGGCCCGAGTGCGGCCCCCAGCACCAGCAGCACCGACCCGAGCTGGGCAACACGCCGGAACGGGGCCATCATGCCTCCAGGGTGAGCAGCGGCCTACGGTTCGCCAGCGTACCCAGGGATCGACTGCCCGGCAGCCCGGGAAGCGGTCCCGGGAGGGACCTGTCGAGCTTTGTGTTGCCGGAGATCGGCAAGCTGCGAGACAGGTGACCGGTGGGAGCCCTACCAGCTCCTGACTCCGTCCGGGGACCCGGCCCAGCCCGTCGCCCTGTACTTCAGGGATCTCCTCGCCCGCGATACCCCGGCCACGACTCTGCGGTCGTACGGAAACGATCTGCTAAGCAGTGCCTGATCAGAAGATCGCCCATGCTTTCCCCGGCAGCCAGCGACGTGCTGACCTGGATCTCCTGGAGGAGCAGTTGGTGAAGCAGCTCGCCGAGGTGCGGGTCGAGCGGGACGAGCTGGTGGTGGCCGAACGCGTGGTGCAGCGGATCAGCGAGCGGGGCTTCGGGGAGTACCTGTCCCTCGCGCCGCCGCCCGAGGAGGCGCAGGTGGGGTCCGTGACTTCCTGAACAACCTCGACTCGAATCCCGCTGCGGCCAGGTGGGTGTGCTGGCGCGTCTGGAACGCGACGAACTCGCAGTCTCGATCGTCCTTCTCCCCCTGCCCTACCGTCTACGCGGCACGAGTCCGGTCTCGAAGGCGATGATCGCCAGGTGGACGCGGTCCCGGGCTTCGAGCTTGGCGAACAGACGCGCGACATGCGTCTTCGCGGTCGCCGCGCTGATCGTCAACCGCTCGGCTATCTCAGCGTTCGACAGTCCCTGTCCGACCAGTGCCAGCACCTCGCGCTCCCGGTCGGTGATCCCCGCGATGAGACGTGGGTCCGCGGCGGGCTCGGCGTCCGGTTCGGGGGCCGCGGGACCGGACGCTCCGGCGAAGTCCGCGATCAGCCGTCGGGTCACGCTCGGCGCGATCAACGCGTCGCCGGCCGCCACCACGCGGATCGCATCCAGGATCGCGTCCAGGGCCATGCTCTTGAGCAGGAATCCGCTGGCCCCGGCGCGCAGAGCGCCGTAGACGTACTCGTCGTCGTCGAAGGTCGTCAGCACCAGCACCTTGGGCGGGTCCGGCTCGGCGGTCGCCTGCCGGGTCGCCTCGATCCCGTCCATGCCCGGCATCCGGATGTCCATCACCACGACGTCCGGCCGCAGCTCACGCACCAGGCGCACCGCCTCGCGGCCGTCGCCGGCCTCGCCGACCACCTCCAGGTCGTCGGTGTCGCCGATCAGGATCCCGAACCCGACCAGCATCAGCGGCTGGTCATCGACCAGCAGCACCCGCACGCTCATGCCGGAATCCTCGCCGCCACCCGGAATCCGCCCTCCGGACGCCGACCCGCGCTGAACTGGCCGGACAGCAGCGACACCCGCTCGCGCATGCCGAGCAGGCCGAAGCCGCTCCCGCCGGCCGCCGCCGAGAGCCTCGGACGGCCGGGCCCGCCGAGACCGTCGTCCCCGTCGTCCACCACCTCGATCGTCACTCCGGTCGGCTCGTAACCGACCGCGACCCGGCACGTCCGCGCACCGGAATGCCGCACCACGTTCGTCACCGACTCCTGGACGATCCGGAACGCCGACAGCTCGATCTCCGGCGGCAGCGGACGCTGCTCGCCCCGCCAGGTCACGTGGACCCGCACCCCGGTGTCGGCCGTGCGTTCGGCGAGCCGCGGGATATCGGCCAGGCTGCCGGCCGGCGCCAGCGGAGCGGCCCCCGGCATGGCGTCGTCCGGCTCGGCGCGGCGCAGCGCCCCGAGCATGCGCTGCAGCCCGAGCAGCGTCTCCCGGCTGGTGGTCTCGATGCCGGTCAGCGCCTGCCGCGTCTGCTCGGGCTTGGTCTCCACGACCCGCGCCGCCGCTCCCGACAGCACCGTGATGATCCCGATGCTGTGCGCGACGCTGTCGTGCAGTTCGCGGGCGATCCGCAGCCGCTCGGCCATGACGGCGCGAGCCGCGGTCTGCTCGTGCAGGGCTCCGAGGTATTCACCGCGTTTGCGGTACACCCCGCCGAAGACCCACGCGACCGCGAAGACGAACGCGAGCTGCCCGGCCCGCGGGGCCGCGAAGCCGACGGATTCCCGGTGGTAGCCGAGGGTGCGCTCGACGAAATCGGTCGCGACGGCCGCGACGGAGGCGACGGCGGCAGCCGTCGGCCGCCGGGCGGCGAGGTGTCCGGCCAGGACCGGGAGCAGGAGGACCACGATCCAGGGGTTCGCGCCGAAGAGGTCGCCGAGGGCTGCTTCGCCCAGGACCGCCGCGAAGACCGCCGCGGGCAGCCGGCGCACCAGCAGGATCGGAAGGGCGAGCACGACGCAGAGACCGATCATCTGGTCGGGCCCGAGGGCGGGGAACCGGAACGTGCCGCCGGCGCTCCGGACCCGACCGACCGGCATCGTCCAGAAGAGCATCAGCGCGTAGAAGCCGGCGGCGGCCAGCACCACGGCCCGCGACGTCAGCCAGGTCACGGGTGCCGATGTCGAGAAACGCCAGAGCAGCTCTTCCATGCGGAGATCGTATTGACTGGCGTCGGCGCTGCGCGTCACCCCGGGGATGTACGCGGGGTACGCCCCCGGGCCGACGGCCTGGGGGCAGAGGTGACATCCGCCGGCCGACGCGATGGATCATGATCCGTTCCTAGGTTCATGGCCATGACGAATGAGCCGATGATCGATCTCCAGGACGCGATGAAGAAATACGACGACGGCCCGCCCGCGCTGGCCGGGGTGACCTTGTCCGTGGCGGCCGGTGAGTGCGTGGCGATCCTCGGCCATTCCGGCAGTGGCAAGTCGACGCTGCTGAACCTGGTCGCGGGTCTGGACAAGCCTTCCAGCGGCACCGTGACCGTCGACGGCATCCGCGTCGACCAGCTCGGCGAGGCCGATTCGGCGAGGTACCGCCGGGCCTCCATCGGCATGGTCTTCCAGTTCTTCAACCTGCTGGACGACCTGACCGTGTTGGACAACGTCATGGTTCCGGCGCAGCTGGCCGGGATGGGCAGGAACGAAGCGAAGCGGCGGGCCGTCGACCTGCTCGGCTCGCTGGGCATCGACCGGCACGCCAATGGCTATCCGCAGCGGCTGTCCGGCGGGCAACGGCAGCGGGTGGCGGTGGCCAGGGCCCTGATGAACGACCCGGCGCTGCTGCTGGCCGATGAGCCGACCGGCGCGCTGGACTCGAACTCGGCCGAGGACGTGCGCCGGCTGCTGCTGGAGCTGAACGCCGACGGCCAGACCATCCTGCTGGTGACCCACGACATCCAACTGGCCGCGAACACCGCGCGACGCACGATCGAGCTGGTGGACGGTGCCGTGGCCCGGGACGTGGTCAACACGGTCAGCGGCGCCACCGTCAACAGCTCGACGGGAGCGGTCCGATGACGCGGCTCCCAGCGCTGCCGTCCCAGCGCCTGTACGAGGTTTCCTTCCGGGCCGTGGCCCGTCTGCTGCCGGCGGCGGGCCGATGAGCGCCCTGGGCAAGGTCGTGCGCTCCGGCGTCGGCCGGCGTCGTGTGCAGTCCCTCGTCATGGCCCTGACGACGTTCGCGGCCGTCACCTCCTCGGTGCTCTCGCTCGGTCTGCTGGCCGCCGTGCAGGCTCCGTTCGAGCAGGCCTTCAAAGCCCGGAACGGCGCGCATCTGTCGGTCCAGTTCGACGGCTCGAAGGCCACTGCGGCGCAGGCCGCCGCCACCGCGCACGCCACCGGCGTCACCGAGGCGTCCGGGCCGTACCCGGTCACCGCCGCCCTGAACACGAGCTTCGGCACGGACTGCACCGCGAACATCGCCGCGGGCATGCCGATGGCCGGTCGCGCCAACCAGCCGGTCGTCGCCGCCACCCGACCCGACCTGGCCGGCACCTCCGGTCTGGACCATCTGGCCCTGGTCGATGGCAGGTGGCCGACCACCGCGAACGAGATCGTCCTGGCCTCATGGGACCATCACTGCGCAGACGGTTCCGTGGTGTTCGACTCGCTGCCGGGCCAGCCCTCGTTCAAGGTCGTCGGCCTGGCGAACTCGCTGACCAACACCGCGACCGGCTTCCTCACCGGCGACGGCTTCGCGCGGCTGACCGCCGCCGGCGCCAAGACCGACGAGCAGATGCTCTACCGGTTCGCCAAGTCCGGGACCGACGCCGACCTCGCCACGGACAAGCAGACGATCGCCACCGCCGCGCCGGCCGGCTCGGTCGAGAGCGGACAGTCCTACCTGGCCGTGGAGAAGCAGGCCGTCGGCGCCGCGAAGTCCTTCGTGCCGTTCCTGATCGTCTTCGGCGTCCTCGGTCTGTTCCTGTCGGTGCTGATCATCGCGATCGTGGTCAGCGGCGCGGTGGTCTCGGGAGTCCGGCGCATCGGGATCCTGAAGTCGCTCGGCTTCACCCCCTGGCAGGTGGCCCGCGCCTACGCCGCACAAGCCCTGATCCCGGCGACGATCGGCGTGGTGGGCGGCACGCTGTTCGGCAACCTGCTGGCCGTTCCGGTCCTGGGCAAAGCCAGCAAGGACCTCGGTGCCGCCGACACCAGCCTGCCCGTGTGGGTCAGCCTCGTCGTCCCGATCGGCACCCTGGTCATCGTCGGTATCACCGCGCTCATCCCGGCACTTCGGGCCGGCCGAATGCCGGCGGTGCAGACCCTGGTCGTCGGCCGCGCCCCGAAGGCCAAGCGCGGCCAAGGCGCGCAGCGCCTGGCAAGCAGGCTGCCGCTGCCCCGGCCGATGTCGCTGGGACTGGCCCAGCCGTTCGCCAAGCCGGCCCGGGCCGTGCTGGTCGGCGCCGCGGTGCTGTTCGGTGCGGTCAGCGTCACCTTCGCAATCGGGCTGGAGACCACGTTCACCAAGTACATGGACGCGGATACCACCGGTTTCAGGGCCGGGTCGATGCTCGTGGTGCCCGCCGGTACGCCCGCCGGCTTCCACGCCCCCGGCGGTGGTCCTGGCGTCCCCCACTTGGACTCCACCGGGGTGGCCGCCGCGCTCGCCTCGGTCCCGGGCACGAAGGCCGCGTTCGGCTGGGGCGACAGCGGCGCGACCGTGATCGGCGCGCCGACGGGGGACTACACGAAGGTGGACACCACCACCGGCGACCTGTCCTGGACCGAGCTGGGGCTGCTTAACGGCCGCTGGTACCAGAACACCGGCGAAGCCGTGATCAACGACCACCTGGCCTCGGCGGCCGGGATGCACGTCGGCGACACCGTCACCGTGGAGCAGGACAACAAGCGACTGCCGCTGCGGATCGTCGGCATCGACTTCGACGGCAGCAGCAGCGGGGTCGTGATGACCGACTCGGCCACGTTCACCGCCGCCGGTCTGACGCCGTACATCACCCAGTTCAACGTCAAGCTGGCCGACAACGTCAGCGGCCCGGCCTGGTCCGCCTCGGCCGCCCCCGCGCTGACCCCGCTGCACGCCGAAGCCACCCCGAACATCACGTACGAGAACGCCACGGTGCTCACCATGGTCGCCCTGGTGGCCACCCTCACACTGATGATGATCGTGGTCGCCGCGCTCGGCGTGCTGAACACCGTGGTGCAGGACACCCGGGAACGGATTCACGACCTGGGGATCTTCAAGGCCCTCGGGATGACGCCCAAGCAGACCATCGCGATGGTGCTGACCTCGGTGAGCCTCACCGGCCTGGTCGCCGGGCTGATCGGGGTCCCGATCGGGATGGCGGTGGAGAAGGTGACGCTGACCCAGATGGTGACCGCGATCGGCAGGAACCTGCCGTCGAGCGTGACCCATGTCTACACCCCCGGAATACTGCTCCCGCTGCTGGCCGGCGGGATCGCGATCGCCCTGCTCGGGGCACTGCTGCCGGCCGGCTGGGCGGCGCGCTCCCGGACCGCCACCGCGCTGCGGACCGAGTAGAACCGGTCGCTCGTAGCACTGTCAGGCAAGACATCCCGCACGCTCATGGGCGCAGCCTACGACGAGTTGTCCGCCCGAGTTCCGGAAGCCTCTTGAGCTCTCCTCAGTACCGGTCCTGTGATCGGCCGGACAGCTCCCCGTAGTTCAGAGAAGGCACGGAACCCGCCGCCACCCCACGGAAGCCCGGCTACCCCGCGCGCCGGACCAACTGCCCCAGTACCGCCACTCCTTCCTCGATCTCACCCGGCGAGACCGCCGCGTAGCCGAGGACCAGGCCCGGCGGGTAGGGGAGCCGGGCATGCCAGGACAGCGGCTGCACCTTCACGCCCACCGCGAGCGCCGCCGCGGCCAACTCGGTGTCGCTGCGGCCGAGTTCCTCCGGCAGGGTCAGCATCAGGTGCAGGCCCGCGGCGGCACCGTGCACCGTGGCGCCGGGCAGGTGGGTGCGGATGGCGGCGATCACGGCGTCCCGGCGGCGGCGGTGGCGGCGGCGCAACAGCCGCAGGTGGCGGTCGAGTTCACCGGATTCCATCAGCCGCGCCAGCGCCAGCTGGGGCAGCACCGGGTTTCCGAGGTCGGCGAAGCGTTTGGCGTCCAGGACGGCGTCGCGCAGGCGCGGGGGCACCAGCAGCCAGCCGGTGCGCAGGGCGGGGGCGAGCAGTTTGGAGATGCTGCCCGCGTAGCAGACCTGGTTCGGCAGGGCGGCCCGGAGGGCGGGGACGGGCGGGCGGTCGTAGCGGTGTTCGGCGTCGTAGTCGTCCTCGATGACGAGCCCGCCCTCGCTCGCCCAGCCGAGGAGTTCGCGACGCCGGTCGCCGCCGAGGACGACGCCGGTCGGGTACTGGTGGGCGGGGGTGAGCAGGACGGCCGGGGCGCCGGTGGCTCGCAGGGCGTCGACCCGGATGCCCTGCGCGTCGACGGGCACGGGCGGGGTGGCGGCGAGCCAGTGGGCGAGCTGTTGGCGGGCGCCGAGCGAGCCCGGGTCCTCGACCGCGGCCTCGGTGATGCCCAGGTGCCCGAGGGCGCGGCCGAGCAGGGCGAGGGCCTGGGCCGTCCCGGCGACGACGAGCACCTCATCGGGGTCGGCCCGGATGCCCCGGTTGCGGGCGAGCCAGTGGGCGACGGCCTCGCGCAGGGCGGGCGCGCCCCGGACGTCGCCGTAGCCGAGGTGGTGGGCGGCGAGGCCGTCGAGGACGGCCCGCTCGGCGCGCAGCCAGGCGCCGCGCGGGAAGGCGGCCAGGTCCGGGACGCCGGGGGTCAGGTCGATCCGGGCGGGGGCGGCGCGCAGGTGGCCGAAGACCTCGGGGTCGGGGTCCGCTCGGAAGATGACGGGCGCGGGGCGGGGTACGGGCGGTGCGGCGGCGGGGACCGGGCCCGCGACAACCACCGTGCCGCCCCTCCCCCGCCCCGCGACCTGCCCGGCCTCGGCGAGCCGACGGTAGGCGTCGGTCACCACCCCTCGGGAGACGCCGAGTTCGGCCGCCAGCACTCGGCTGGCGGGGAGCCGGGTGCCCGCCGGGAGGCGACCGTCGGCGACGGCCTCGCGCAGTCGACGGGCGAGCCACTGGGTGAGGCCGCCGGGCGGTGCGTCGGCCGCGTCGAGCTGGAGGAAGTCGGCGCCGAGCTCTTTGGACCTGTCGACCGCCTCACTTTTGGACCTGTTCACCGGTCCATACTGGCGCGAGGGTGGAGCCATGACCACCCGAACGAGCACACACCACACCCACTACGTCCACGGCTACTCCGACACCGAGGCGCAGCGCCTCGGCGACCAGGCCGACACCCTCGCGGAGCTGCTCCACGCGGGCACGGCCTACCCGGCGGGCAGCCGGGTGCTGGAGGCGGGCTGCGGGGTGGGGGCGCAGACGGTGCACCTGCTGGCCGGGAGCCCCGGGGTGCTGCTGACGGCGGCGGACCTCTCGGCGGACTCGCTGTCCCAGGCCCGGGCCCGGGTGGCAGCCGAGGCACCCGCCGCCCAGGTCGCCTGGCACCACGGCGACCTGCACCGGCTGCCCTTCGCCGACGGCGCGTTCGACCACGTCTTCCTGTGCTTCGTGCTGGAGCACCTGCCGGACCCTGCCGCCGGTCTGGCGGCGCTGCGCCGGGTGCTCCGGCCGGGCGGGACGATCACCGTGATCGAGGGCGACCACGGCTCGGCCCTCTTCCACCCGGAGAGCGCGCCGGCCCGCCGCACCGTCGACCACCTGGTCCGGCTCCAGGCCGAGGCGGGCGGCGACGCGCTGATCGGGCGTCGGCTGTACCCGCTGCTCACCGCCGCCGGCTTCGCGGACGTCACGGTCCGCCCCCGTACGGCCTACGCGGACGGCGGCCGCCCGGCGCTGGTGGAGGGCTTCACCCTGCGGACCTTCGTCGCGATGGTCGAGGCCGTCCGGGCGGAGGCGCTGGCCTCCGGGCTGACCACCCCGGAGGCCTTCGACCACGGCATCGCGGACCTGCGCCGCGCGGCCGAGCCCGGCGGGACGCTGCACTACACCTTCTTCAAGGCGGTGGCGGTCAACCCTTGACTTCCGCTCCCCCGGCTAGAGCCGGGGGATTCCTACCACGGTCGTCTGACCGTCTCGGTGGGTTCCTGCTTCTTCGCGCTGCGCGGGGACAGGTCCCGGTCTTACCCGCGCTCGACAGGCTGTCACCGCCAGTCCGGCGGCCTTGGCTATGTTGACGGCGGCGTTGATGTCCCGGTCCAGCCACACCCGGCATGCCGGGCACTGCCAGACGCGGACATGTAGGGGCTTGGGGCCGTCCTTGACGCCGCAGTTCGAGCAGACCTGCGATGTCGGTTCGAACCGGCCGATGCGGGTGAAGATGCGCCCGTACCTGGCGGCCTTGTATTCCAGCATCGCGAGGAACTGCGACCATCCGGCGTCGTGCACGGACTTGGCCATTTTCGTCCGGGCGAGTGCCTTGACCGCCAGGTCCTCAACGGCAACCGCTTGGTTCTCGCGGATGATCTTCGTTGAGAGCTGGTGGTGGAACTCGCGCCGGGCGTCGGCCACCCGCGCGTGAGCACGGGCGACCTTGCGGCGGGCCTTGTCCCTGTTCTTCGAGCCCTTCTCCTTGCGGGACAGGGACCGCTGCGCCTTCTTGAGGCGCTTCTCGGCCCGGCGCAGGAAACGCGGGCTGTCGATCCTCGTTCCGTCGGAGAGGATCGCGAAGTGCGTCAGACCGAGGTCGATCCCGATCCGGCCGTCCGTCTCGGGCATGCGCCCGAGGTCGGCGTTCGGATCGGTCTCGATGACGAAGGACGCGAAGTACCGGCCCGCGCTGTCCTTGACCACGGTCACCGTGGACGGAACCGAGGGAAGGGAACGGGACCACTTCACCCGCACATCACCGATCTTCGGCAAGGACAGGTCACCGCCCGGCGTGATCTTCCACCGGGCGTTCGCGGTGAACCGGACCGACTGCCTGGTGTCCCGCTTGGACTTGAAGCGGGACACACCGGCCTTCGGGCCCTTGCGGGTGCCCTTGAGGCCGGCGAAGAAGTTGGCGTACGCGGTCTCCAGGTCCCGGAGGGACTGTTGCAGGACGACCGCCGACACCTCCCCGAGCCATGCGCGCTCGGGGGTCTTCTTCGCCTCGGTGATCAGCAGCTTCGACAGGTCGCCGATCCTCGGGAACGGCAACCCGTCCGCGCGGGCGCTCTCACGAGCCCGAAGGGCGTCGTTGAAGACCACCCGCGCACACCCGAACGCCCGTGCCAGCGCGGCACACCGAGGCCCGTTCGGGTACAGACGGAAGCTGTACCGAAGCTGCACGGCAATCACTGTACTAACTAAAAGTTGGTTTACGGCCGAGTATCAAAAAATCACACACCGGCAGGCATTGTGCTTTCACCATGCACGCTCACTTGGTTCTTTGTGACGAAGTACCGGCATCGCATGTTCACCGACTCCCACCTCAAACGCATGGAAGAGATCACGCGGGCGGTCTGCGCGGACTTCGAGACCGAGCCGGTGGAGTTCAACGGCGAGGCCAACCACGTCCACCTGTTGGTGAACTTCCCGCCGAAAGTGGCGACCTCCAAGCCGGTCAACAGTCTCAAGGGCGTCAGCTCCCGACGCCTTCGTCTGGGGGTGCCCCCTCCGGGGGAGAGTTCCCCGACCTGGTCCGGCACTACTGGCGAGCACGGCGGCTCTGGTCCGGATCGTACTTCACCGATTCGGTCGGCGGCGCAGCCCTGAGCATCATCCAGCGGTATATCGAGCAGCGGAACCGGCTCGCCTGAGCCGAGGTCCACAGTACGGGAAAACGAGCCGGGCTCAGCTCAGAGCAGGGTTCAGAATCGCTTCACCACCGGGCTGAAGCCCGGCACACTGCAACTAATTCCGGTGGACGGAGCCCCGGGCCCGCCCTCCCGGGCGAAGTGGAACGGCACGCCCAGCCGGGCGGCCACCTCGCGGCCGACGGACTCAGCCTCGGCCTCCTCGGTCCAGGGCGGGACCTCGCCGTTGAAGATCCGGATGTCACCGCCGTGACGGATCGTCGCGAGCACGTATCCGCCCGGGTGCCCGGCGGTCACCGCCCGCAGGTCCACGCACCAGCCGAAGGTGTCGCCGTCCCACTCGGCCCGGATCGACTCGACGCGCTCCGGCAGCGCCTCGGCCTTGGCCACCAGGCCAGCCGGGTCGGCCGGGTCCGCCGGCGGGGTCGATCCGCGACCGTCCAGGCCGAGCTCCACCCGCCGGACCGTGATCACGTCCATGCAGGCGGGCAGGCCGGGCACCGGATCCGGCGACGCGTCGCGGATCGCCTTGATCGCGTACACATGGCGCGAGGCCGTGAGGTGCTCGTCCACCGTGCGCCGGGCATCGGTGGACAGGGCCTGCCAGATCGGGTCGTCCATGGCCGCCATCCAAGGGGAGGGCGGCCGGGCCGGCAAGCGGTTAATCCGGCGGTCAGCCGGAGCTGTCGCCGAGGTCCGCGAGCAGGGCGCGCATCGCGTCGATGAGCGCGGCCTTCTGCGCCTCGTCGAGGCCGGCCAGCATCCGGTGCTCGTTGGCGACGTGGTCGGGCAGGGCGCGGTCGATCAGGGCGTGGCCCTCGGGGGTGAGTTCGACGTCGCGGCTGCGGCCGTCCTGGTCGCTGCGGGTGCGGGTGACCAGTCCCCGCGCCTCCAGGCGGTCCAGGCGCTGGGTGATGGCGCCGGAGGTGACCATGGCGGACTGCATCAGACCGGTGGGGGTGAGGCGGTAGGGCGGGCCGCTGCGTTTGAGGGTGGCGAGGACATCGAAGGAGGCCGCGTCCAGGCCGTGTTCGGCGAAGGTGCGGTTGAGCTCCGCGTCCACCAGGCGGTAGAGGCGCTTGAGCCGGCCGAACACCTCCATCGGGGAGGTGTCCAGCTCAGGCCGCTCGGCGGCCCATTGCGCTACTACGCGGTCCACATGATCTGCCACGGGTTCAGGGTAGGGGATGCCCAGGAGATTTCTTAGCGGTGAGGTAACTGTGAGCCACGTCACCGGTCGCTTCCGATGAAAGATGCCTTAGCGCTGAGATACATTGGCTTAGTGCTAAGAAATCGCCTCGCCATGGTGCTGGTGACGGCCCTGGCCCCCGCCATCTGGGGGACGACCTACCTCGTCACCACCGAAATGCTCCCGCCCCACCGACCGCTGCTGGCCGCCGTCATCCGCTGCCTGCCCGCCGGACTGCTGCTGATCGCCCTCACCCGCACCCTGCCCAAGGGCGACTGGTGGTGGCGCGCGCTGGTCCTCGGCGCACTCAACATCGGGGGCTTCCAGGCCCTGCTGTTCATCGCCGCCTACCGCCTGCCCGGCGGGATCGCGGCCACCGTCGGCGCCGTCCAACCGCTGATCACCGCCGCGCTCTCGGCCGCGCTGCTCGGCGACCGGCTCACGCTGCGTACGGTGCTGTCCGGCATCGCCGGCGTGGCGGGCGTCAGTCTGCTGGTGCTGCGCGCCAACGCCCGGCTGGACGCGATCGGCGTGTTCGCCGCACTCGGCGGCGCGGTGGTGATGGCCTTCGGCGTCGTCCTGTCCAAGCGCTGGGTCTCCCCCGCCCCACTGCTGGCCACCACCGGCTGGCAGCTCACCGCCGGCGGCCTGCTGCTGGTGCCGGTCACCCTGCTGACCGAGGGCGCCCCGCCCACCCACTACACCACCGACAACGTGCTCGGCTACGCCTACCTCTGCCTGATCGGCGCGGCCCTCACCTACGCGATGTGGTTCCGCGGGCTGCGCGCCCTGCCACCGACCTCGCTGTCCTTCCTCTCCCTGCTCAGCCCGGTGGTCGCCACCGTGACCGGCTGGCTGGCGCTCGACCAGGACCTCAGCCCGCTCCAGGCGCTCGGCGCGGTGGTCGTGCTCGGCTCGCTGATCGTCGCCCAGACCCAGCGGCCCCGCACGGCCACGCCCGCGCCTGTGCCCGCACCCGCCACGCAGCAGGGGGCCGACGAGCAGCCGGTACGGGAAACCGCCTGACCCCGCACCGCCGAGGATCCAGCAGTTCCTCAGTCCCTCAGTCCCAAAGGTCCAACGTTCAGTCCAAGGAGAAACCCTCATGCGCATCACCGTGTTCGGTGCCACCGGCAACGTCGGCAGCCGCGTCGTGGCCGAGGCACTCGCCCGTGGCCACGAGGTCACCGCCGTCGTACGGGACCCGGCCAAGCCACACGGCCTGCCGTCCACCGTCGCCCTCGCCGTCGGCGACGCCCGCGACCCGGGGGACGTCTCCCGGATCGCCGCCGGGCAGGACCTGGTGATCACCGCCACCCGCCCCGCGCCCGGCAGCGAGCACGAGCTGACAGCCGCCACCCGGGGCCTGCTGGACGGCCTGGCCGGTACCGGCGTGCGCCTGATCGCGGTCGGCGGCGCGGGCAGCCTGACCGTCCCGGGCAGCGACGGCACCGTCCTGGCGGAGTCGCCCGGCTTCCCCGACGAGATCCGGCCGATCGCGCTGGCCTGCAACGAGCAGCTGGACCTCTACCGCGCGGACGGGAAGGTCGACTGGACGTACCTGAGCCCGGCCGCCCTGCTCGAACCGGGTGTGCGCACCGGCCGCTTCCGGCTCGGCCTGGACGAGCTGCTGGTCGACGCCGAGGGCGACTCGGCCATCTCCATGGAGGACCTCGCCATCGCGCTGCTCGACGAGGCGGAGAACCCGGCCCACCGGCGCGCCCGCTTCACCGTCGGCTACTGAGACGCCGAATACCGGGACGCCGGACACCGGGACGCCGACCGTTCAGGAACCGGCCACCGAGGCGCCGACCGCTGGGTACATCCCTCCAGGAAGACGGGTGTACCCAGCACCACCCCAAAGACGGTGTCCAGCATCATCGCCCGTCAGAAGCGGTGTCGGACAGGATCGTTCCCGTGAACACCACCGCATCCCGCACCCGTCGCGCGGCCGCCGTCGTCGCCACCGCGGTCCTGGCCTCGCTCGCCCTGCCCGCCGCCGCCAACGCCGACTCCGGCCGCAACCCGGGCGACGCCGAGCCCGCGCCCGCCCGCTACGCCCACCAGACCCTCAACTGGCAGCCCTGCGGGGGGCAGTCGGCGCTCGACTGCGCCACCATGGCCGTCCCGCGCGACTGGCACCACCCCGGCGTCGGGGCCGACCTGACCATCGCCGTCTCCCGGCACCGCGTCGCCGACCCGGCGAAGCGGAAGGGAACGCTGATGGAGGCCGCGGGCGGCCCCGGCGGGCAGGGCCTGCTGCGGCCGATGGACCTCGCCCAGGGCGCCCCCGCGGTCGCCGCCGCCTACGACATCGTCAGCTTCGACCAGCGCGGTGTCGGCCGGAGCACCCATGCCCAGTGCCAGAGTCCGGAGGAGTTCCAGGAGTTCCTGGCCGGGGACTACCGGGACCAGTCCCCCGAGGCGATCGACCGGGTCATCGCCAACTCACGGAAGCTGGTCGCCGGTTGCGAGGAGCACAGCGGCGATCTGCTGCCCTACCTGACCACCGAGCAGACCGTCCACGACATGGACCTGTTCCGCTCCCTGCTCGGCGAGAAGAAGATCAGCTACTACGGCGCCTCCTACGCCACCATGATCGGCGCCTACTACGGCACGCTCTTCCCCCACCGGGTCGAGCGGATGGTGCTGGACAGCAACATCGGCTTCGAGGGCACCTGGGAGCAGTTCGAGCTGGGCCAGCCGATGAGCTTCCAGCGGCGCTTCGAGGAGGACTTCCTGCCCTGGATGGCGGCCCGGGACGCCACGTACCACTGGGGCTCGACCCCGGAGGAGGTCAAGGCGCACTGGGAGCAGCGCCGCGCCGCCCTGCACGACCAGCCCATCACCGACGGGTCGTTGACGCTCGGCCCCAACCAGCTGGACAACGGCACGATCAGCGCGATCTACAGCGACAAGGCCTTCCCGGCCCTCGCCCGGGCCCTGACCGCCCTGGACGACTGGCCGGGCGCCGATCCGGCCGCCAAGCAGACGGCCCGCCAGCTGTTCGGCCAGTACCTCAGCCCGGAGTTCCTCGCCGAGTACTTCTCGGTGACGTGCGGCGACACCCCGTGGACCAAGGACATGGACACCTGGATCGAGCGCGGTGCGCAGAACACCGCCCGCTACCCGCTGCTCGGCGCCCGTACGCTCGCCTTCAGCTCGGTCTGCGCGGCCTGGCCGACGGGCCCGGCACCCAAGGTCAAGGTCACCGGCGCCCATCTGCCCCCGGTGCTGATGCTCAACTCGCTGCACGACCCGGCGACGTACTACGAGGCGGCGCTCGGCGCGCACCGCGCGCTGCGCGCCTCCAAGCTGGTCACCGTCACCGGGAACGGCAACCACGGCCAGTACCCGGGTTCCGATCCCTGCGTCACCGGCACGGTCGAGCGCTACCTGCTGGACGGCAAGGCGCCCGAGCACGACCTCACCTGCCCGTCGCCGCAGGCGGGTTGAGCCGCCGAGAGGTCAGCTCCCGGAACTCCCTGAACGTGAACGCAGCTTGGTCCGGATCCAGGCGGCGGCCGCCGCCAGCCCGGCGAAGCCGCCGACGGCCAGCTTGATCCCGGCCTTGGCGACGATCCAGCCCACACCGGGCACGCTCCAGCCCAGCCAGTGGAACATGGCCAGCAGCACCGCGCAGCCGCACAGGACGGCCAGCACGGTGGCCCCGACGGCGGCGGCCCGCGACAGCTCGCGCGGACCGCCGTCGGCCGCGGCGGTCGAAGTGACGCCCCCCGCGGTGCCGTTGGCCGATTCCGCCGCCGCGCCACCGTCGACCATGTCGTTCGTGCCCCCATCACCCATGGGCCGATGATACGGCCTCAATACTCGGGCCTCAGCTCTCCGGCCGCAGAGCGCCGCAGAGCACCGCAGGACTCAGCGGCAGGCGTGATGGGTGTCGCCGGGGTGCTCGCCGGTCTCGTCGTCGGGGAAGCTGACGGCCATGGTGACCCGGTACTCGTAGACGTCCTCCCGGTGCCCCGGCACCCGGGCCCAGGCCAGCGAGTGGACCTCGGCGTCCGGGGCCTGGCGGCACCAGGCGGCCGCCTCCTCCAGCGCACGGGCGGCCGAACGGCCCGTGCACACCACCGCGGTGTAGGCGGCGACCGCGATGTCCCCGCCGGTGGAACGGCCGGACCGTGACACCGCCCGGACGGCGGCGGCGGCCTGGGTCAGGTCACGGGCCAGATCGTCCACCACCCTGGGGGGTGCCGGCAGGACAACCGTTCCTTCAGCGACGGTCTCCGGCAGGTTCGCGCTCACGGTTTCGGCCTCCATCCACATGGTCACGCGGCTCAGCATGCCGGACGGCATTTCCTGGCATGCCCACTTTCATCTGAACGTCATCCTTCCAGGGCCGAGTTGGGGAGGCCCCTGGTGTCGACCGGCCCGCCCTGCTAGGGGTCGCCGGGGTCGGCGCCGGACATCCCGGCAGGTCAGCGCGGTCGACCACGGGCGCCGCCGAGGAGCCCGACGCGACGCCCACGTACCACCCCCGCACTTCGAACCGCCGCCCCGGGCACCGGGGCGCCCGGGCCCCAGCCGTTGGGCGCACGGTCAACTCCCCTTATTAGCATGGGAGATCAGGTGTGCAGCGGTTTCCGATCGGGTGCGCGGCGGTTTCCGGAACGGCGGTTCGGGTCCGCCGGACCCCCGCTGAAGTGCAGCGTTCGCCCCTCGGAGGGCGCCGGGTCGCCCCCCGGCCATCCTGTCCCTGTCAGATCGTCGTGATACTAATCGTCACGGCGGCGGCTACCGCCGAGCGGTGGGCGGGCACGATGACGAGGGCTCAACCGTTCCGGGATGGTCCGGACGGCGATGGGGAGAGGCAACTGATGGCGGCGAGGTTCGGCAGCGCTCAGGGTGGGCAGAAGGTTCGGCTCGGCAAGCGGGTCACGGGGACGGCGGCGACGCTCGCCGCACTGGCCGCGCTGACCAGCTCTCAGGTGTCGGGCCTCGGGCTCGCCCCGGCCGCAGCCGCCGACACCAACCCGGCGCAGGGCGGCACCACCGCGCAGGGCACCGACGCTCCCGGCACCCCGGCCTCGCCGTTCGGCGGCCCGACGGCCGCCGCCCCCGGCACCGGCCGCCCGGCCGACGGCGGCGGCACCGTCCAACTGCCCCAGCCGCCCGGCACGCTGCCCGGCCTGCCCTCGGCCGGTCCGTTCGCGGCCACCGGGGCCTCGCTGCCCGCCACCGTCTTCGCCGCCTACAAGCAGGCGGAGGCCTCCCTCGCCCAGCGCACGCCCGGCTGCCACCTGCCCTGGCAGCTACTGGCGGGGATCGGCCAGGTCGAGTCCGGCCAGGCCAACGGCGGCCAGGTGGACGCCTCGGGCACCACCCTGACCCCGATCCTCGGCCCGGTGCTGGACGGCAACGGCTTCGCCGCGATACCCGACACCGACGGCGGCCGCTACGACGGCGACCCGCGCTGGGACCGCGCCGTCGGCCCGATGCAGTTCATCCCGTCCACCTGGGCCTCCTGGGGCGTGGACACCACCGGCAAGGGCAAGGCCGACCCGAACAACATCTTCGACGCCGCCGAGACCGCAGCCCGCTACCTGTGCGCGGGCGGCCGCGACCTCTCCGACCCGGCCCAGCTCGACCGGGCGATCCTCAGCTACAACAACTCCACGGAGTACCTGCGGACGGTCCGCAACTGGATGGCCCACTACGGCAGCGGCCTGGTGACCAGCGTCCCGGACCTCCCCGGCACCTCGACCGTGCCGGGCACGCTGCCCACGCCGTACCTCCCGCCGTTCGGCACGGGCGGCAGCACCACCGGGACCACCGGCTCCGGCACCACGAGCCCGACCCCGACCCCGAGCACCCAGCCGACCACGCCCGCCGCCGAGCCGCAGCCGACCACGCCGGCAGTGACGCCGACACCGACGCCCACTCAGACGACGGCCCCGCAGCCGACCACCACCCCGACCCCCAGCGGCTCGCCGTCGCCCTCCGCGAGCCCCTCGGCCACGCCGACGACCGGCACCCCGTCCCCGACGGCCACCCCCACGGGTACGCCGACCGGCACCCCGACGGGTACGCCCACGTCCTGCCCGAGCCCGACGGCGACCGCGACGCCCACCGGCACCGCCACGCCGACCGACACCCCCTCCCCGACGGCCACCCCCACGGGTAGGCCGACCGGCACCCCGACCGGCACCCCGACGGGCACGCCGTCCGGCTCCCCCACCACCCCCGGCTGCCCGACGCCCACGCCGAGCGGCACCCCCAGCACCACCCCGTCCGCCGGGCCGAGCAGCACGCCGAGTGCCTCGCTCTCGCCCTCGGCGACCCCGACCAAGTAGGACCCACAGCCACTCGGAGCACCCCCGGGGGGGGGGGGGGGGCCCCCCCCCCCCCCCGGCCCCCCCCGCTCGGCGCCCCGAGGGGGGCGGCCCCGGGGAGACCCCCCCCCGGGGGCCGCCGCCGGCAGGGCCCCCCC
>NZ_JBIWPN010000014.1:91606-234867 GCF_044768305.1 Kitasatospora sp. NPDC101155
TCCCTCCCGCGCGCCAAGAAGACCGCCACCGCCCCCCACACCATCCCCGACCTCGCCCATCAGCCGTCCTGCCGCCGCGCCGTTTCGCCGAGCTGTTTCCCGCCGAGCTGTTTCCCGCCGCGCTGCTTCCCGCTGAGCCGTTTCCCAGCCCGCCGGGCCGCCCCTACTCCCCCGCCGCCGGCCCCGCCCGGTGCTCGCGCCAGCGGCCGAGCATGCCGTGCAGCTCGTCGATCATGAACTCGAAGAAGGCCGCGCTCTCCGCCAGCCGTTCCCCCGCCACCGTGCCCGTGCCGACGGTCGCCTCACCCTCCTTCAGCACCCGGATCCAGCGCAGCAGGATCTCGTCCCGCCGGGTCAGCGACTCGAACCAGACGTCGTTGAGCACCCGGTAGCGGTCCCGTCGCGAACCCGGCTCGCGCTCCTTGGCGACCAGGCCGATCTGGATGAGGTAGCGCATCGCGCCGGAGACCGCGGCCGGGCTGATCTGCAGCCGCTCGGAGAGCTCCGCGGAGGTCAGCACGCCGCTCTCCTCGGCCATCAGGCAGGAGAAGATCCGCGAGGGCATCCGGCCCATGCCCGCGACCACCAGCTCGGCCGCGAAGCGCTCGACGAAGTCCGACACGGCCCGCTCGTCGTGCCCCTGCTCCGGCTGCCGTTCCACGGCCGCCCCCTTTCCAGTGATCATCCGTCCCCCTGGTCGAACTTTAACTCCTTCCCAATATTCGCATTTTTCTGAAACTACGGTACCTTCAGAAGCATGACCAAGGCCATCACCCTGTCCGGCCTGCGCAAGGCCTTCGGCCGGACCACCGCGCTGGACGGCCTCGACCTGACCGTCGAGACCGGCGAGGTCCACGGCTTCCTGGGGCCCAACGGCGCCGGGAAGTCCACCACCATCCGGGTCCTCCTCGGCCTGCTGCGGGCGGACGGCGGCAGCGCCCGGCTGCTCGGCAAGGACCCGTGGAGTGACGCCGTCGAGCTGCACCGCCGCCTCGCCTACGTCCCCGGCGACGTCGAGCTCTGGCCCAACCTCACCGGCGGGCAGGCCATCGACCTGCTCTCCCGGCTGCGCGGCCGGCTCGACCGGCGCCGCCGGGACGAGCTGATCGAGCGCTTCGACCTCGACCCGACCAAGAAGGGCCGCAGCTACTCCAAGGGCAACCGGCAGAAGGTCGCCATCGTCGCCGCGCTGGCCTCCGCCGCCGAGCTCCTGCTGCTGGACGAGCCGACCTCGGGCCTGGACCCGCTGATGGAGGTGGTCTTCCAGGACGTCGTCCGCCAGGCCAAGGAGCAGGGCCGGACCGTCCTGCTCTCCAGTCACATCCTGGACGAGGTGGAGAAGCTGGGTGACCGGGTCAGCATCATCCGGCACGGCCGGGTGGTACAGACCGGCACCCTCGGCGAACTGCGCCACCTCACCCGCACCACCGTCGAGGCCGAGACCAGCCGCCCGGTCACCGGGCTGGACGCCCTGGACGGCGTGCACGCCCTGCGCACCGACGGGCTGCGCGTCCACTTCGCCGTGGACGGCGCCCGACTCGACGCCGCCGTACGGAAGCTGAGCGAGGCCGGGCTGCGCAGCCTGGTCAGCCACCCGCCCACGCTGGAGGAGCTGATGCTGCGCCACTACGGCGACGAGCTGGCCGCCAACGGGCACCGCCTCGACGGCGAGGCCGTGCGATGACCACCACCGCCGCGCCCACCACCCGCCGCACCGAACCGGGCCGCGCCGAGGAGGGCGCCACCCTGACCGGCACCGTCGTCCTGCTGCGCTTCGCCCTGCGCCGCGACCGGGCCCGGCTGCCCGGCTGGGTGCTCGGCCTCGGGCTGCTGGCCATCGCCTCCGCCAACAGCGTCCACACCGTCTACCCGACCGCCGCCGACCGCGCCTCGATCGCGCACGGTTCGGACAACCCGGCCGTGCTCGCCATGTCCGGCCCGGCGCACTACCTGGCCGACTACACCTGGGGCGCGATGCTCAGCCACCGGTTGCTCGGTCTGATGGCCGTCCTCGCCGGCCTGATGAGCGTCCTGATCGTCACCCGGCACACCCGGGCCGAGGAGGAGATCGGCCGCGCCGACCTGGTCCGCTCCGCCGCCGTCGGCCGACACGCCCAGCTCGCGGCGGCGCTGGCCACCGCCGCCGTCGCCGACCTCGCGCTCGGACTGCTGCTCGCCGTCGGCCTGCCCGGCCTCGGCATCCCCGGTCTGACCACCGGCGGCGCTCTGCTCTACGGCGCCGCGACCGCCGTCGGCGGGCTGCTGTTCGCCGCGGTGGCCACCGTCACCGTCCAGGTCACCGCGCACGCCCGGACCGCCTCCGGGCTGACCCTCGCGGTCCTCGGCGCCGCCTACGCGCTGCGCGCCGCCGGGGACGCCGCGGAGAACGGGCTCTCCTGGGCCTCCCCGATCGGCTGGCTGCAGCGCACCTATCCCTTCGTCGACGACCGCTGGTGGCCGCTGCTGCCCGCACTCGCGCTGACCGTCGCCACCGCGGCGGCCGGGTTCCTGCTGAGCACCCGCCGCGACCTCGGCGCCGGGCTGCGCGCCACCCGCCCCGGCCCGGCCACCGGCAGCCCGCTCCTCGGCACCTCCCTCGGCCTGGCGCTGCGGCTGCACCGCGGGCTGATCGGCGGCTTCGCGGTCGCCCTGCTGCTGCTCGGCGCGATGTACGGCTCGCTACTCGGCAACGCCGACTCGATGCTCAAGGACGTCGACCAGATCCGGGAGGCGCTGGCCCGGCTCGGCGGCCACACGCTCGCCGACTCCTTCGCCGCGCTGACGATGCTGGTCGTCGCGGTGGTCGGCGGCGTCTACGCGGTCCTCGCGACGCTGCGCCCGCGCGCCGAGGAGAGCGCCGGTCGGGCCGTGCCGGTGCTGGCCACCGGGGTGTCGCGCTCCGGCTGGCTGGGCGGACACCTGGCGGCGGCCCTACTGGGCTCCACCGCCGTGATGCTCGCCGCGGGCGTCGGATTCGGCCTGGCCGGTGCGCTGTCCACCGGCGACGCGGGCGTGTTCCTGCGGCTGACCGGCGCGGCGCTGGCCTTCACGCCCGCCCTGTGGGTGACGGTGGGTTTCGCCGCCGCCGTCTACGGCTGGCTGCCCCGGGCGACGCCGCTGGCCTGGATCGTCCCCGCCTACGCGTTCGTCATCGGCTACCTGGGCCCGCTGCTGAAGCTGCCGTCGGGCCTGGACGGATTCTCGCCGTTCGGCCGGGTGCCCCGGCTGCCGGCCGCCGCGATGGACTGGACGCCGCTCGCCGCGCTCACCCTGGTCGCGGCCGCGCTGATCGCCCTGGCCCTGGCCGGATTCCGGCGCCGGGACGTCGAGTGACGCCCCCGGGGCGTGTCCTGCGGATCCTTGCCGGGTCCGACCGGACCCGCAGGACGCGCCCGGGCGCCGGAACCCGACCGGCTCACAGGTGCTTGGCCAGCTCCGGCATCAGGTCCTGGAAGGTCCGCCCGTTGGCCGGCTGCCCGATCGCGGTCATCTGCCAACCGCCCGGCGTGCGCTGCACCTTGGCCATGATCTGCGCGGTGTACGGGCCGCCGCCGGTGAGCGTGTAGCGGGCCAGCTCGACGCCGGTGGTCTCGTCCACCAGGCGGCAGAAGGCCGCCTCGACCTCCTGGAAGGTCTGCCCGGTGAAGGAGTTGACGGTGAAGACGATCTGGTCGACCTCGGCCGCGATCCTGGTGAGGTCGACCGTGATCGACTCGTCGTCGGTCGCGTCGCCGGCGCCGCCGACCAGGTTGTCCCCGCTGTGCCGGACCGAGCCGTCGTTGCTGGTGAGGTGCTGGAAGAAGACCACGTCCAGTGCCCGCCCCCGGGAGAACAGCACCGCCGAGGCGTCCAGGTCGATCTCCTGCCCGGCGGAGAGCAGCTTGGCCAGGAAGCCCTTGCGCTGCACGGCCTTCCAGCCCAGGCCCATCCGGACCAGGCTCAACTGCCCACCGCCCGGCTTCTCCAGGCTGATCTTCTGCCCCTTGGCCAGCGAAACGGTCATCGTGCCCTCCTCGTTCCTGCCGCCGTCCGTGGCGCGAATCCATCGCACCGCGGGGAAACCTATGATCATCGGACGGCATGCTTCGAGGACCCCTACCCAGCAGTCCCCCGGGCCTCACTTCCGTCGGTGCTCCGCACACTGAGGGATCCGCCGCCGAACGTCAGTCACAGCCGCGAACAGGGACCGAACGGACGGGCGGCGCACCCGTCCAGGGTCGGCTCCGAGGCGGCCCGAACCGGAAGGACGACCACTTCCTCCGGACGCGCTCCGTTCCCGCTGGATCAGGCGTCGCCGTCCAGCAGGTGTTGGCGCACCTCCTGGAAGGTCCAGGCCCCACCGGCCGGCCGGGAGAACACCCAGACCAGGTCGAACCGGTCCGGCCAGGTGCCCGGCACGCCGCTGCCGGACGCGCCGAGCGCCTCGACGATCCGCGGGATCCGGGAGTGCTCCCAGCAGATCAGCACCGGCTGGGTCCCGGCGAGCGCGGCACCGGCCAGCTCGGGCTCCTGGGACTCGGCGTACGTGGTGTCCACGGTCAGCCCGAGCTTGGCGGCCAGGGGTGTGACGGTCTGACGCATCCGGTGCGCCCCGGCCATCGGGCCCTGGTCGGTGGCGGCGTAGATCCGAGCCGGGGTGCGCAGGCCGGTCGCGGGCGGGGCGAACAGGGTGGGCAGCGCCTTGGCGCGGTCCCAGCCGCGCTGGGTGAGCGACTTGCCGTCGTGCTTGCCGTTCTCGTCCAGGCCCGGCTGGTTGCCGTCCGGCTTCTCACCGTGCCGGATGATCATCACGAAGGCCGCGCCGCCCGGGTCACCGGCCTTGGCCACCGGGCCGGTCCTGTCGGCTTTGTCCTTCTTGCCGGAGGAGCAGCCCGC
Source organism: Kitasatospora sp. NPDC101155 (assembly GCF_044768305.1). Taxonomy (NCBI): domain Bacteria; kingdom Bacillati; phylum Actinomycetota; class Actinomycetes; order Kitasatosporales; family Streptomycetaceae; genus Kitasatospora; species Kitasatospora sp. NPDC101155. The sequence continues at coordinate 96,482 of NZ_JBIWPN010000014.1, forward strand.
CAGGACCAGCGGGGCAGCCACGGCCAGGCCGGTGAGCAGCGTGCGACGGGAGGTCGTGATCGTCACTCGGCACCCCGCTCCAGCCGCACCAGTGCGTCGATCGCCACGCCCGCACCGCCGCCCGCACCGCCGCCCGAACCGGCGCTCGTACCGGCGCCCTTGTGGCCGGGCTCGGCGCCGACCGTCCGGTGGACGCGCTCGGCGCGCACGGTGCGCAGGCCGCACTCGGCGAGGTCGGCGAGGACGTCGTCCGGGGTGAAGAGCACCGCCGGGTCCTGCGGACCCCCGACGCCCTCGGTGAGGTTGCTCAGGTCGTGTCCGACGACCAGCAGGGTGCCGCCGGGAGCGAGCGCGTCGGCGGCGCGGCGCAGCGCGGCCCGGCGGTCCTCGGCGGGCAGCTGAAGGTAGGCGACCAGGACGAGGTCGTAGCCGGCGGCGGGTGAGTCGAACGTGCGGGCGTCGCCGTGGCGCCAGGTGAGGCGGTCGGCGACCTCGTCGGGCAGGTCGGCGGTGAGCCGTTCGGCGCGCTCCAGGGCGACGGCGGAGAAGTCGAGGCCGGTGACCTCCCAGCCCTGGACGGCCAGCCAGATGGCGTTGCGGCCCTCGCCGGCGGCCAGGTCCAGGGCGTGACCGGGGGTGTGCCCCGTCAGTTCGCGGACCACCCACTGGTTGGGCGCCGCACCCCACACGAGTTCGCTCGCGGCGTAGCGGGCGTCCCAGCCCTGGCTGTCCATGGCGCTCCTCCGTTCGGCGGCCTGCTCGGTACCGGTCAACCTACCGGTCCGCCGCCCCGCGCGGCCCGGGGCGGTCCAGCGGGTGGACACCCTTGACGAGGTCACCACCCGATCGACGTCACGATCGCCAGGTCACCCCCGGCGCCGACGCCATGCCCAACTCGGTGGACGGCGACATGTGTTGACTCACCGTCAGAAAGCGAGTGGCCCGCGCGGATTCCACGCGGGTCACTCGCCCTACTCGAAGCAGCGGGCTGCCCGCCGCGCCCGGAGGATCAGCGCGGCACCGGGTCGGACCCACCCCGGCCCGGGCGGCAGCGCAGCAGCCGCCCGACCGTCAGCCGGGCCCCGCGCAGCGCGCCGTGCCGGTGCAGCGCCTGCACCGCATAGGTCGAGCAGGACGGCGTGTACGGGCAGCAGGCCGGGCGCCGGGGGCTGACCTCGGTGCGGTAGTAGCGCACCGCGCCGTACATCACCCCGGCCGCGAACCCGTACGGAGCCGGCGCGGACGGGTCGACCGTACGGCGCCCGCGCGCCCCGGTGAGGGCGAAGCGGACACCGGAGGCCATCATCACCGGGATGAGCGCGATCAAGCAGGGGTCCGCGATGTCGCAGCAGCCGTCGCCGCAGCAGTCCAGGCAGTCGTCGTCGCGCTTGCGCTTGCCGCCGTCCTCGTCCTTGCGGTTGCGCCGCTGGTACGCCTCGTAGGCCTCCCACTCCTTGCGCTGCTTCTTCCGCCGCAGCCGCTCCGACTCGGGCAGCCACCACCAGGCGCGCTCCGGGCGGGGCGGCGGGACGGGAGCGGTGTCCGGCGCCCACGGGAACTGGCCACCGGGATCCGGCATCGGCGGATAGGACACTGCTGCGGTTCCCCTCAATCCCTCGGCCGAGGGTCGACCCCCGACAATCCGGGCAAGGTTATCCGATGATCACCTGCCCGGATTTCCGGAGGTCGGAGAGCTTCCGAACCCTTGGTCAGCTCTTGAGGTTGAGCGAGGGGAAGAGGTCCACGAACGGCTGCGTGGTGACCGAGACGCTTCTGGCGAACGGGTCGTCGAAGTCCCAGATCATGAACAACAGGAAGGCGATCAGCGCGCTGAAGCAGGCCGCGAGGATCAACTCCCTCGGCGTGCGCCGGATCTGCAGCGCGAACAGCATGCCGATGGTCACCACGGCGCCGCCGATCAGCCCGAACCAGACCACGCCCGGCATTCCCGGTCCGGCGTTCTGGCCGCGCTGGTTGCGGGCGTCGGAGGCCTGGCTGATCCGGTCCATGATCGGCTGGTAGGCCTGGGACTCCAGGTCCGAGGCCGGCGACCGGGTGGCCACGTCGTTCTGGAGCTTCTCCAGCAACTCGGCGCCCTTGTCCGTGATCTCACCGTGCTTGGCCATGTGGTCCCACTCGACGTTGACCACGTACGTGACGTAGCCGTCCACGTCGGCCCGGACCTGGTCACGGAACTCGGCCGGGTAGACCACCGCCCGGTCGCTCACCTCCCGCAGCGACTGCGCCTCGCGGAACAGGTCGTCCTGGGCGGCGCCGCGCGCCTCCCAGACACCCGCGATGGCGAGACCGAGGACGATCGCGTAGACCACGCCGATCATCATCGTGATGTACTCGATGACGTCGGGCGTCTCGTCGACCTTCTTCTCGGTGCCCACCCGACGGTGCCTCAGCAGCACCACCGCCACCACGACGGCACAGGCCGCCGCCATGGCGATGACCAGCGCCACCCACTCGGACATGGGAACTCCCTTCTCTGGCTTGGCTTGTGACGTGAACGGGGTACTCGGGGACGCGGGACCCGGCGGCGGCCACGGGGTCACGGGCCCCGCGCCCGGGGGTCTCGCGGGCGGGCGCCGTCAGGACCCGGAGCGACCGCTGCCCCGGTTGCCACGACCCGGCCGCAGGGCCGCCGCCGCCAGCACGGCGGGGACGGTGATCAGCAGCATCGTGGTGGTCGCCGGGGTGGCGTGGTGGTTCCGCGCGACGGGCTGCGGCGGGGCCGGCCGGACGTGGAACACCGGCTGCGCCGAGGGGGTCGGCCCCAGCGGACTCGGGCGCGCCGGGCTCGGCGCCGCGGGGCTGGGCACCACGGCGGGCGGGGGCGCCTGGGGGGCGGGCGCGGCAGGAGCAGGTGCGGCGGGCGCGGGCGCCGGCGGGGGCGGCGCGGGGACGCGCGGTGGCGCGGGCGACGGGGGCGGGGTGGGCACCGGGGTCGGGCTGGGCCGCGGCGGGGTCGGAGACGGCGTTGGGGTCGGCGTGGGAGTCGGTGTTGGGGTCGGGGTCGGTGTGGGGGTGGGCGTCGGCGTGGGAGTCGGACTGGGCGTCGGGCTCGGGCACGGGTGGTGATGGTGGTGGCGGTGCCCGTGCCCGTCGTGATCGCCGTGTCCGTCGCGGTCGCCGTCGCCGTCGTCGCCGTGATCGTCGTCCGGCCGTCCCGGCTGGTGCCCGTGCGGCGGCTTGGGCCCGTGGTGCTTGGCGTCGGGGGCGACGGTCACGCCGACCTGGACGTCCACGTCCACCCCGACGTCCACTCTGCCGCCCGGACCCAACGTCATCGACACGTCCGTCTCACTGCACACCCAGGTGTCGACCACCAGACCGTGCGGGTGCCCGCCCTGGCGCTCGGTGCCGGAGGCGGTGGCGCCGCCGCCCAGCGCGCACATGGCCACCACACCGACCGCAGCGCCGATCAGTCGCACCCGCCGCCCGGGGGTCGCAGTCCCACCATCGTGCTGCGGTATCCGTCGGAACTGCCGACGCTGCGACATGGGCTCCACACACCTCTCGGGTCGACCGGGGGACGGCAGGGGCTCGGGCTGATCAGCCACGGCGAAGGAGACAGAGTCGGTCGAATCCGGAACGGAAAACCGATCGGGTACGACCAGATGCCTTCAAACGCGCTCAGGCGGACGGCCCGCCATCGCGGGCGGGCCGTCCGCCATCAGGTCAAACGATCTTCATGCCGGCCGGTTACGGCCTGCGCGCACTGTTCTCCGCACTCGGCAGAGCATTCAGCGCCCGGCATGCAGTGCTCGACACCCGACGCTCAGTGGCTGCGGTGCGCGATCTCGACGTTCTCCAGGACGCCGACCGCGTCCGGCACCAGGATCGCGCAGGAGTAGTAGGCGCTGACCAGGTAGGAGATGATCGCCTTCTCGTCGATCCCCATGAAGCGCACCGACAGCGAGGGCTGGTACTCGTCCGGGATGCCGTTCTGGTGCAGGCCGATGACGCCCTGGTTGTCCTCACCGGTACGAATCACCAGGATCGAGCTGGTGTTCTCCTTGGTGATCGGGATCTTGCTGCACGGCAGGATCGGCACACCGCGCCAGGCCGGCACCTGCTGCCCGCCGAGGTCGACGTGGTGCGGGTAGATGCCCCGGGCGTTGAACTCGCGGCCGATCGCGGCGATGGCCCGCGGGTGCGCCAGCAGGTAGTCGGGGTCACGGCGGCGGTTGAGCAGCTCGTCCAGGTCGTCCGGGGTGGGCGGGCCGGAGTGGGTCTGGATCCGCTGGTCGAAGTCGGCATTGTTGAGCAGGCCGAACTCCGGGTTGTTGATCATCTCGTGCTCCTGGCGCTCGCGCAGGGCCTCGATGGTCAGCCGGAGCTGGTGCTCGATCTGGTTCATCGGCTCGTTGTACAGGTCCGCGACACGGGTGTGGACCTTGAGGATGGTCTGGGCGACGCTCAGCTCGTACTCACGCGGCTTGAGCTCGTAGTCCACGAAGGCGCCGGGGAGTTCGTACTCGCCGTGGTGGCCGGCCGACATGGCGATCTCGGCCTCGCCGCGCTCGTTCTGAGCCTGCAGCGGCAGAGCCAGGAAGGACTCCAGGTGCTCCTGGAGGCTGGGCGCGTTGTCCCGGATGCGGGCGAAGTCGGCCCGGTTCAGAGTCAGGGCGACACCGGAGGTGGCGGTCCTCGCGGTGTACTCCCAGACGGCGTCCTCGTTGAGCAGCGAGTCGTCGCCGAAGCGGTCGCCGTCACCGGCCACGCCGACCACGGTCTCGTCGCCGTACTTGCCGGTGCCGATCTTGTTGATCTTGCCGTGGGCGATCAGGAAGATCTTGTCGGCCGCCTCACCCTGGGTGGTGAGGACCTCGCCGGGGCCGAAGTCGACCTGCTGGCAGCGGTCGGCGAGGGCGGTCAGCACCTCGTCGTCCTCGTAGCCGCGCAGCAGGGCGAGCTCGCCCAGCTCGGCCGGGATCACACGAACCTGGGAGCCGGTCTTGATGAACTCCACCACGCCGTTGCCGACGGTGTAGGTGAGCCGACGGTTGACGCGGTAGGCGCCACCGTTGGCCTGCACCCAGGGCAGCACCTTGAGCAGCCAGCGGGAGGTGATCTCCTGCATCTGCGGCGCGGACTTGGTCGTGGTGGCAAGGTTGCGGGCAGCTGCCGTCGCGAGGCTCTGCTGCCGGTCCTGCTGTGTCTCCGGGTTCGTGTCCACGGGCATCGGCAGGGTCTCCATTCGTGTGGTCGGATCGCGCGGCCCGGGCCGTACCGCACCGCCTGGGAACGCGAGCCATAGCGGATCATCAGATCCGCTTACTGGTGGGGAAGTTGGCGGGGTACCGAGAGAGCGGCCACCGTCTCGCGGCGACCCATCCGGAACCCTAGATCACCAGAACCCGACCAGGCCCATACGGAGGCCGACGACCCCCCGATAGGGTGAATCTCCGCCGATCCCCCCCACACGGCCCCACTCGCCGCAGGAACATCCGTTCCCACCTCCGCACCCCCGTCCTGCCAACGGCTTCCCGCCCCTTCCTCCGGCCCCACCGGTCGCCCGAACCCAGGCTCGCAGGCGTCAACCCGGCAGATCGCTCAGGCTGCCTCGCAGCAGAACCGGACCCGGTCCAGCCGGCCCGCCGAGGGGTCCTCACCGGGCATCGCGCGGGGACCGGCAACACGAAAAGCCCGTCAGGTGCCGGTACGGGGGCGGCCGGCACCTGACGGGGGTACGGGGGATGCGCAGAGGGGGACGCGCCGGGGAGAGGCGGTGCTACCGGCGGGTCAGGCGCAGGCGACCTGGGTGCCCGGGATGCCGATGATGCCCGAGTTCTTGGCCTCACCGGCCTGGTACTCGTAGTACAGGTAGGAGTAGAAGTCGATCCTGGTCTCCGCGCCGCACACCGAGTCGGGGGCGATGGTGTAGGCGACCGTGAAGGTGCTGCCGGCGCCCGGGGCCAGCGGCACGTTGTAGCGGGCGATGCCGCCGTGGACGTTGTCGCTGCAGCCGTTGGTCTGGGTGCCGCAGGCCGTGGCGGTGAACTTGAGGCCCTGCTCCAGGCTGGTGCCGTAGGTCTGCTGGACGCTCTGCTAGACGAACCGGATCGGTGTGTCGTACGGGTTGGTGAGCGTCATCGTGAGCGTGAACTCGCCGCCGCGGACGGTGGTCTGACGGTCGGAGACCGCCGTGAGCGGCAGCGGGCTGTCGGCCCGGGCCGGCGCGGCGGAGAGGAGCAGGCCGACGGCGACGGCCGGACACGCGGCGAGCGCCGCCCGGCTCAGATGTGTTCTGCGCATGCCCAAGGAGCGTAGGCGGCGGTACCGCTCCGCTTGCCCTCCTCGGCCCGAAGCCGTACCGACGCAGGACCGGCGAGCGGACGCCCGGGACCGGTCGAACGCCGAAACGGTCCGGCGAGGTGTGCCCAGGCCCTATGCTTCGCTGCCCGCTGCCCGCTGCCCGCCGGTCGCGCTTCGCTCAGGCGGACGGCGGCAGGATGTCGCACAGTGCGGCGAGTGCCGCCGGGTAGGCGTGGTCGGGTGGGGTGGCGTAGCCGACGACCAGGCCGTCGGCCGGCGGCATGGCCTCAGGGGTGACGGCTGGGTGGCGGTAGTCGGCGAGGCCGTCGAGGGCGAGGCCGCGGTAGGCGGCGGCCTTCAGCACCGACCGCTCGGTGCCCGGCTCCAGGCGCAGCACCGCGTGCAGGCCCGCCGCGATGCCGGAGACCTGGATGTGCGGGGCGTTCGCGGCGAGCGCGATCACCAACTGGTCCCGGCGGTCGCGGTAGCGGCGCCGCATCCGACGGACGTGGCGGTCGTAGCCGCCGGAGTCGATGAACTCGGCGAGGGTCAGCTGGTCCAGGGCGCTGGCCCAGCCCTCGCGTTCGCCCTTGACCGCGAGCACCCGGTCGACCAGGTGGTCCGGCACCACCATCCAGCCGAGGCGCAGCGCGGGGCTGAGGCTCTTGCTGGTGCTGCCGACGTAGAGCACCCGCTCGGGGTCCAGCCCCTGGACGGCGCCGACCGGTTGGCGGTCGTAGCGGAACTCGCCGTCGTAGTCGTCCTCCAGGAGGAGCCCACCGCGTCCGCGCGCCCAGTCGACCACGGCGGCGCGGCGGCCGGCGTGCAGCGGGCCGCCGGTCGGGAACTGGTGGGCGGGGGTGAGCAGCGCGGTACGGATGTCCGGGAGGTGCGCCAACGCGCCGACCCGGGCGCCCTGTTCGTCGATCGGCAGCGGCACGGTGGTGACCCCGGCGGCGGCGAGCAGCCCGCGGTGGAAGCCCAGCCCGTACGCCTCGACGGCCAGCGGCCCCCGCTCGGCGGGCGGCAGGACGGGCGCCGAGCCGTCGAAGAGCAGCCGTAGCGCGTGGGCGAAGCCGGAGCAGACGACGATCCGGCCGGGGTCGGTGCGCACCCCGCGGGCGCGGGCGAGGTAGTCGGCGAGGGCGGTGCGCAGTTCGCGCCGGCCCTGCGGATCGCCGGGCCCGAAGGCCTCGTTGGGCGCGGCGCTGAGGGCCCGGCGGGCGGCGGCCAGCCAGGCGGTGCGGGGGAAGGAGGCGGCGTCGGGCTGGCCCTGGCGCAGGTCGTGGACGGGCCCGGGCCGCACCGAGGGGCGGCGGGCCCGGGTGGGCGGGACGGGCGCGGCGCGTTCGGCGACGGTGGTGCCGGAGCCCTGACGGGCGGTCAGCCAGCCCTCGGCGACGAGTTCGGCGTAGGCCTCGGCCGCGGTGTTGCGGGCCAGGCCGAGGTCGGCGGCGAGGGCGCGGTACGGGGGCAGCCGGGTGCCGGGCGCGAGTCTGCCGCTGCGGATCGCCTCGCGCAGCGCGGCCATCAGCGCGGCGCGGCGACCACCGGTGGCGGGGAGGTCGAGGTGCAGGTCGTTGCCGGTCGGGTGGGCCGGCTCGGTAGGGTGCGCGCCCGGCGTTTCCGTCATGCTTCCGCACCCTACCCGCCGCCTCCGCGCGCTCCTGCGGGCGGTCGGCCCCGGCGGTAGGGGCTCGCCCGGCCGTAGTCCCCGTACGGGTTGGGCCGGTTGGGCCGGTTCGGTCCGCCGGGTCCGACGGTTCGCGCCCGGCGGGAGGTGTCGGACGGGCCTCAGGGGACGACGGTCACCGGCCAGCGTCCGGCCTTGACCAGCCGGACGGCCACCGAGCCGATCACCTTGTGCCCGGCCTGTTCGGAGACGCCGACCACGACGGCGTCGGCGCGCAGGTCGTCGGCGAGCTTGGCCAGCCCGGTGTACGGGTCGCCGCGCATGGTCAGGAAGCGCCAGTCCACCTTCCACACATCGCGGACGTGCTGTTCGGCCTCGCGCAGCGCGGCCAGCAGTTCGTCGGCGATCTCCCGGGTCGTCTCCTCCACCGCGGCCCCGGCCAGGGCGGTCGCGGCGCCGAGTACCGGCTGGACGTACGCCACGGCGAGGACGGCGCCCTGGCGGCGGGCCAGTCCGGCGGCGTAGGCGGTGGCGCGCCAGGAGGAGTCGGAGCCGTCCAGGCCCGCCAGGATCACCTTGGGCCCGTCGGTCCCCAGTTCGAAGCCGGCGGGCGCGGCCGCCACCTCGTGGCCCTCGTCGCCGACGGCCCCGGTGTCCGCCGCATCGCTCTCTTTGCTCATGGGCCGAAGGCTATGCCCGCCGCTGCGGACGAGTGCGAGGGGCCCTCCGGATGAGGGCTGTGGCGCGGGCCACCCGGCCGTCAGCACGGGGCCGTGAGCCCGGGTCGCGCGGGTCGCCGCGAGCACGGGCGGCGCCGGCATCGAGGGATCCCACCCGCGAGGTCCGGACCGATCCGGCATCGCCGGCGACGTTCGGGAGTGGGCCTGTGGCGCATGTGGTGTGCTGCATGACCGTGATCTCAATGCTGCTCGCAACATCCTGGCCGCCGGGCAGGCGGACAGGCTAAACGCCCCTGGAGGGCCGGTAAGACCCGGCGTGGCAATCCCACGCCAGGCACAGCCCGTTGAAACAGGAACCCACCTCGGCGACCTGCGACCCACGGGTGTCCGTGCCGCAGGCGCGGGAGGAATCCCCCGGCGTTAGCCAGGGGAGGAAGTCAACACTCGCCACGACGGCTACCGGCTCTCCACCGACCCCGACCTCCTCGACCTCGACCTCGTCCACCACTGGCTCTCCACCGACGCCTTCTGGGCTCTCGGGCGCAGCCGGGAGGTGGTGGAGCAGTCGGTGCGCGGGTCGGTGGTGTTCGGGGTGTACGAACCCGCGGGCGGACAGGTGGCGTTCGCACGGGTGGTCACCGATCACGCGACCTTCGCCTGGCTGTGCGACGTGTACGTCGACCGGGGGCAGCGGGGGCGGGGGCTCGGCACCTGGCTTGCGGAGGAGGTGGTGGCGTACCTGCGGCCCTACCGGCTGAAGCGGGTGCTGCTGTCGACGGTGGACGCCCACGAGGTGTACGCCAAGGCCGGGTTCGTGCCGTTCCCCGACCCGCAGAAGCTGATGATCCTCGGCGGGCCGGCGAGTTGACCTGACGTCAGGATGCGGGCCGGGGCGGGAGCGGCAGCGGGACGCCGGGCAGGCCGTCGATGCTGCTGGCGACCAGCGGCTTGCGCTCGCAGTAGGCGCTGAACTCCGCCTCGCCCTTGCGGTCGAAGTACTGGGCGTGCAGGTCGCGGTCGGCGCGGTAGTCCATGAACGGCACCGCGTAGCCGCAGGAGTCGCTGACCCGGTCGGCCTTCACCAGCACGATCGCGCGCAGGCCGGAGCCGTCCGCGGTGGGCTCGAAGCGGCCGAGCAGGTCGGCGAAGCGCGGGTCGTCACGGAAGACGGGCTCGCCGCGGCCGTGCACCCGCACCACGGTGGGTGGGCCCTCGAAGGCGCACCACATCAGCGTGATCCGGCCGTTCTCCCGCAGGTGGGCGACGGTCTCGGCCTGCGAGCCGCCGAAGTCCAGGTAGGCGAGGGTGAGTTCGTCGATCACCACGAGGGTGCCGGAACGGCCCTTGGGCGAGATGTTGACATGGCCGTCGGCGGCCAGCGGCGCGGTCGCGACGAAGTAGACGGGCTGACGTTCGATGAACTGCCGCAGCCGGCCGTCGATGCATGCGTACTGCTTTCCCATGTGCGCAATTGTGCTCGCATCTCGGTCTGCGAGAAAGGAAAATCCATCCCATGAGACGGCGACCAGCCGCCCCGGGGCCTGCCCGGGGCGGCTGGTCGCCGGCAGGGTCAGCGCTTCATGTAGACGCTGTCCATGAATTCGATGATCTGCTGATCCGTCAGCCGGTGGCCGTTGCGGTGGCCCATCGCCAGGTCGGCCTCGCTGATCATGCCGACCAGCCGCTCCCCGTCGATCACCGGGATACGGCGGATCTGGTGCTGTTCCATCTTCTTCAGCACCACGTCCATGGTGTCTTCGGCGCGCACGCAGTGCAGGTGCCCGGCCAGCTCGATCGCCGTCATCTTGGCCGGGTCCTTGCCCTCGGCGAGACATCGCACCACGATGTCACGGTCGGTGATGATGCCGTGCAGCTTCTGGTCGTCGCCGCAGATCGGCAGCGCGCCCACGTTCTTGTCGCGCATCATCCGCGCGGCCTCGTCCAACGTCTGGTGGGCGCCGATGCACTGGGCGCCGGTGTGCATGATGTCTCGGGCAGTGGTCACGGGGACTCCTTCGTCGGTGCTTCCCCCCGACGGCTCTCCCCCTCATGGTCGACACCGGCGATCGCGGTGTGACCGTGCCATCACCATAGGCAACACCGCGCCCACCCGCGACCGCGAGGGCCGACGCCGCAACGCTGATACCAAGAGCGGTGAAGGCCCCGGGCGGTCGTGGTCGCGGCGCGGCAGACTGGCTGCGGGGGGCCACCGCAGGACGCTTCGGAGACGGCCCATGCCGCAGATGACGGTGGACGGGCGCACCCTCGCCCTCTCCCACCTCGGCAAGGTGTACTACCCGCGCACCGGCACCCCCAAGGGCGAGGTGCTGCGCTACTACGCCGCCGTGCACGCCGCCCTGCTCCCCCACCTGCGCGACCGCCCGGTCTCCTTCCTGCGCTGCCCGGACGGCGTCGAGGCCGAGGTCTTCGTCGCCAAGAACCCGCCGCCCGGCACCCCGGACTGGGTGCGCACGGTGGAGGTGCCCAGCAGCGGCGGCGACCTGCGCCAGGTGGTGCTGGAGGACGGCGCGGCGCTGCTCGCGGTCGCCAACCTGGGCTGTCTGGAACTGCACGTCCCGCAGTGGCACGCGGCCGCGCCCGGCCTGGCCGACCGGCTGGTGCTGGACCTCGACCCGGGCGAGGGCGCGGACGTGCTGACCTGCCGGGCGGTCGCGCTGCTGCTGCGCGAGCGGCTGGCCGCGGACGGCCTCTCCGCCTGGGTGAAGACCTCCGGCTCCAAGGGGCTGCACCTGCTGGTGCCGATCGAGCCCACACCCAGCGCCGAGGTCTCCGGGTACGCGAAGGCGCTGGCCGCCGCACTGGAGGCCGAGCACCCGGAGCTGGTGGTGCACACCATGGCCAAGGCGCGGCGCCGCGGCCGGGTGCTGGTCGACTGGTCGCAGAACAACGCCAAGAAGACCACCGCCGCCCCGTACACCCTGCGGGCCCGGCCGCTGCCGACGGTCTCCGCCCCGCTCTCCTGGGCCGAGCTGGAGCGGGCGCGAGGGGAGACGGACCTCGTCCTCACCCTCGCCGAGGTCCCCGGCCGGCTGGCGGCCGAGGGCGACCTGTTCGCGCCGCTGCTGGACCCGGCCGAGGCCCGGCCGCTGCCCGGCGCGCCCGGGCCGGGTGCCGCGCCCACGCCCGCGCCGCCAGGCGTGCCCAGGACGTCCGACACGCCCAGGACCTCCGCAGCCCCCGGCCGGCCCCGCCAGGTGCTGCAGCCGCCCGTCGAGGTGATGCGCCCGGCCGCCGTCACTGCCGTCCCGCCCGCCGACGGGCTGGGCGGGGGCGGGGTCCAGTACGAACTGAAGCTGGACGGCTTCCGCTGCGTCGCCTTCGCCCGCGGTGACCGCCCCGCCGTCCTGCAGTCCCGCTCCGGCCGCGACCTCGCGCCGGAGTTCCCGCCGATCGCCGCCGCCGTCGCCCGGCTGCCCGAGGGGCTGGTGCTGGACGCCGAACTGGTCGCCTGGCGCGCGGGCCGGTTCGCCTTCGAGGAACTGCTGCACACCCGTCAGGCCCGGGCGGCCGCCCCGGACGTCGCCCTCGGGCTGATCGCCTTCGACCTGCTCGCCCTGCCCGGCCGCGACGTCCGGCGCCTCCCGTTCACCGACCGGCGCCGCCTGCTGCTCGCCGCCCTGGCCGACGTCCCGCCGCCGATCCAGCCGGTGATGGCCACCACGGACCGGGCGGAGGCGATGGAGTGGATGGCCCGACTCGCCGACATCGGCGTGGAGGGCCTGGTCTGCAAGGCCGCCGGCTCCCCCTACCGCCCGCGCGGCGCGGGCCGCGCCTGGGTCAAGTACCGCCGCGGCGACACCGTGGACGCCACCGTCCACGCCCTCACCGGCCCGGCCACCCACCCGTACGCGCTGGTGGTCCGACTCGACGACGACCGGGTCCTGTTGACCACCCCCCGACTCACCCCCGTACAGTCCCGCGAGATCGCCGAGGCCGCCGCCCCGCTCCTCGGCCCGCCCGCCGTCGACCCCGACCACGGCCCGGTCCACCCCCTCACCACCCCCCTGCGCGCCGAACTCACCCTCACCGGCCGCCCGCCCACCGCCACCTTCGTCCGCCTGCGCGGGGACTGAGTTCCGCTCCGGCCCTCCCGACGCGGGCGCTACGCTCTGCGCCATGCACGACCGTCACGAACCTCACGAACCTCTCGAAGCACCGGACTGCGGGCTCTGCGGCAACCCGATCACCAGCCGACTCGCCGACCAGGCAACGGAGTTCGACACGCTGGACCTGCCCGGCCAGTGGGTCGAGTACGTCGTGGTGGACGTCCGCGGGGCGCTCGTCCGCTACCAGGTGGCCGACGGCTCCGCCGGCCCGCGCAAGACGGTGGCCACCACCCTGACGCAAGCGCTGGGAATCGGCCTGTCGGACCTGCCCGGCGCCCGGTTCACCTGCTGGGAGGCGCCCGCCCCGGAGGGCGGTACCTACCAGAGCGCCTTCACCCCCGTCTGAGGGAGCGCCTCAGGTCGGGTACCGCTTCGCCGTCGCGTGGGCGAACTCGGTGACCAGGGCGTCGTTGAAGACCGGCAGGTCCCCCGGTTTGCGGCTGGTCACCAGGACGCCGGGCCCGTCGTGGCAGACGTGCACCTCCTCGTCCACCCAGTGGGCACCCGCGTTCACCAGGTCGGTGCGCAGGCTGGGCCAGGAGGTGAGGGTGCGGCCGCGGACGGCGTCGGCCTCGATCAGGGTCCACGGCGCATGGCAGATCGCCGCGACCGGCCGGCCGGAGGCGCAGCAGCCGTGCACGAAGGCGACCGCCGCCCGGTCCAGCCGGAGCCGGTCCGGGTTGGCGAGGCCGCCGGGCAGCACCAGTGCGTCGTAGTCGGCCGGGTCCGCCTCCGCCACCAGGGCGTCCACCGCGAAGGTGTCCCCGAGCGCGCGGTGCCGGACGGCCTGGACCCGCCCCGCGGCGGTGGAGAGCAGCCGCGGGGTGCCGCCGGACTCGGCGACCGCCTGCCAGGGCGAGGTCAGTTCCTCCTGCTCGACGCCGTACGGAGCGACCAGGAGGGCGATCGTCCGGCCGGTGAGGGTCGTGGACGGCCAGGGCATGGCTCAGCGCGTGCGGGGGGCGGTCAGGCCCTCGGCGGTCGGCGGGGCGGAGCTGAGCCGGGCCCGCGGGCAGTCGAGGTGGACGGCGAGGTCCAGGTGGTCGATCCGGGCAACCAGGCCGACCGGGACCAGCACCCGGTTGCCGGGCACCCAGACCGAGGCGTCGACCAACAGATGGTCCCCGGCGTCCTGCTCGACCCGGCCGAGCGGGCCGTCGGTCGCGTGCACCTCGTACCCGACCAGGGTCAGGTCGGCGGCGGGATGGGAGCCCGGGCGGTACTCCCACAGGTCGGTACTCATCAGCTCACGTCACCTCACGCCTCCGGCCGGTCCCAAGGGCGGCGTTCACGGCGTTCGCGCCGCTCCTCCCGGTCCGGGTCGACCAGCTCGGCCCCGCTCGCGCCCCGGCGACGGCGCCGCAGCAACTCGGCGGTGGCGACCGCGGCCGCCACCGAGGCCGTCCAGACCACCCCGAGGGCGATCAGCACGGCCGTGGTCGGGGTCCGTACGCCGATGCTCAGACAGATCGCCGTCATCACCAGCGCGGTCACCACCACCCCGGCCGAGATCCGGCGCCCGGCGCTGCGCAGCGCGCCCAGGACCCGGCTCGGCCGTTTGGCACCCATGGTGCTCAGTTTCCGGTCCAGGCGTGTGTCCTGGCGCAGATCGGACTCGATCTCCTCGAGGAGCCGCCGCTCCCATCCGCTCAACGCGGGTCCGTCCATCTCGGTCACCTCCGACACTTCCGGTGACGTGCTCGCACCCGGGCCGTTGCCCGGTACGGGCCGGCGCTAACCGTCCCCGGGACCGCCTGTTCCGGCGCCCACGGGGCCGAAGGCCCGGGGACGGGCGAGCAGACTGTCGTCCAGGACACGCAGCAGGGCGGCGGCGTCGCGGTGGACCTCGACCGCGCCGGCCGCCCTCAGCTCGGGGCCGGCGTCCCCGCCGGTCTGCAGGGCGACGCAGGGCACCCCGGCCCGCCGCGCCGCCAGCACCTCGCGCACGCTCCCGGCGACGGCCACGGCGTGCGAGGGCAGGCCGTCCACCAGCTGCAGGCCCGCCCGTACCGGGTCGCTGCCGGGAGCGGCCACGGTCAGGGCGGGCGCCCCGGCCGGACCGGGCCCGGTCAGCACGACCGTCCAGCCCCGGGCGGCGCACTCGCGCAGCAGCTCGGCGCCGCCGGGCAGCCGGGGCCGCCAGTCGGTACCGAACAGAGCCGCCGAGATCACCGTCATGGCCACCGCTTCCGCACTTCCCTTCCGCAGGCCACACACCGTATGCGCCCTTCCAGGTTAGGACGCCGCACGGCCGCGCGCGCTGCCTGCCGGGGAGCGGTTCGCGGGCCTGTGAAAACCGCTTGGCGGCCGGTTCGCGGGCCGGGATACTCCGGTTGTCCGCGAGGGGGGGTACGGGTGGCGGTGTTCGCGTGCGCGGGGTGCGGTACGGAGCTGACCGGGCCGGTGACCGAGGTGACGCTGCCGCCGCACGCACGCCGGGAGGGCGGGCACCGATTCCTTCCGGCGCTGCTGGAGCCGAGGACGTTCGCGGTGGATCCGGAGCCGTGCGAACCGCCGTGGCGGCCATGGCACGAGATCGGAACGGACGAGGCCACGGCACGGAGCGTGTACGCGCCGGTCGGCGGCCTGTGGTTCGGCCCCGGCGGCGCGGTCGTGCTGGCACCGGGCGACACCCGCAACACCGTGCTGATCCCCGAGCAGTGCAACGGCTGCTGCGCCGCCGACGGAGGCCCGAACCTGGCGTGCGAGCGGTGCGGGCGGACGGTGGGCACCCGGATCGACGACTGCTACCGCTGGCAGGCGGTCTGGCTCTACCCGGGGGCGGTCCGCCGTCTCGCCGTCCCGGGCCCCGACCGCCCCACCGGGGACGGCTGGACGGTGTCGCCGATGCCGCCGGTCGAGCCGGACGGCTGGTGGAGCGACCGGTGGAGCGCCGCGGTCGCGCCCGCCCTGGCCGAGGTCCTGGCGGCCTCCGGCGGCGAGCCGGTGGCCGTGCCCGCCGGTCTGCTCGCGGAGACCTTCGGCCGCACCCTGGACCGGCTGCTCCCCACTGACGGCCCGACCCGCACGCTGGGCCTGGCCGGGCCCGGGCTGACCCCCGATCCGGCCCCGGACATCGCCCTCGTCCCCCGGCACCCGTGGACGGGCGCCGCCTGGCAGCCCCCGGGCGACGCGATGCCTGTCCCGCTGGACGCCGAGGTGTGGGCGTACCTGGCCTTCCCGCCCACCCCGTCCACGGCCCGCCTGCCCGTGGGCGAGGAGCGCGACGACCCGCTGCCGCCGCACCCGTGGATGCTGTTCGAGCCCGACCGGCGCCTGCTGCTCCACCGCCTCGCCCGGCTGCCCGCCGTCCGGCAGCCCTGGCTGCGCGCGATCTACGATCGCCTCGGCGACGGCCGCCGGTACTAGCGCACACCGAAGGGCACAACCCATGAGGATCAACCTGACCACCGTGTTCGTCGACGACCAGGACAAGGCGCTGCGCTTCTACACCGAGATCCTGGGCTTCGTGAAGAAGACCGAGGTCTCGCTCGGCGAGTACCGCTGGCTCACGGTCGTCTCCCCCGAACAGCCCGACGGCACCGAACTGCTGCTGGAGCCCGACGTGCACCGCGCCGTCGGGCCGTACAAGACGGCCCTGGTCGAGGACGGCATCCCGGCCGCCCAGTTCGCGGTGGACAACGTGCACGCCGAGTACGACCGCCTGCACCGCCTCGGGGTGCGCTTCACCCAGGAGCCGCTGGCGACGGGCCCGGCCACCATCGCCGTCCTGGACGACACCTGCGGCAACCTCATCCAGCTCGCCCAGTACCACTGACGTCGACCCCGCCGTAGTGGTGCCGAAACGTCGTCGCCCGTCCCTCGCGTTCCGTCAGAAGCCTTGAGGGCGATCGCGAGCCCAGGGCGTGTCAGCCGAGTCCCACCTCCGGGTCGGTGGCCAGGCGGGCGTGCAGGTGCTCGTTCGTGTAGGGGCCGTCGCCGTGGCGGTAGGAGGCCCGCAGGGTGCCCTCGTACGGGAAGCCGGCGCGGGTGGCGACGCGGCAGGAGGCCCGGTTGTCGACGTCGTGGTAGAGCTCGATCCGGCGCAGGCCGGCGGTACGCACGCCCCAGCGGGTGACGGCGGTGGTGGCGCGGGTGGCCAGGCCGCGGCCGCGGGCGGCGCGGAGCAGCCAGTAGCCGACCATGGCGACGCCGTCGGCCTGGTCGGTCCAGAGCAGGGCGACGTTGCCGCAGAGGGTGCCGTCGGCCGAGTCGGTGATGGCGAAGGAGGCCGTGCTGCCGTCGGCCCAGCCGGCGTCCGAGCGGTCGAGGTAGGCCTCGGCGCCGGCCGGGTCGGCGGCGTCCCGCAGCGGGTTCCAGCGGGCGATCTCCGGGTCGGCCGCAGCCGCGATCACGGCGGCGACCGTGCCGCCGGTCAGGTCCAGGGCACGGCCCCACGGGCGCAGCTGGGCGTCGCCCAGGTCGACGACGGCGGGGCGGAAGAGGCGCTGGTCGGTCGCGGTGTCGCTGAGGGTCACCCGGCCTTCCTACCTCTTGTCCGCCCGCGCCCGCCAGCGATTTACCCGATTCCGGACGGGCTCCCCGAGTGCGGGGATCGGGCCGTGGTCGAGCCGCTGACCGCCCGTACGGGCGACGGGGCGCCGCGCGCGGCGGCCGGTCAGATCCGGGCCAGGTAGCCGTTCTCCACCAGCCACAGCACGTTCAGCCTGGCCGGGCCGCCGGGCAGCAGGGAGGCGTCGAGCTGGTACTGCAGGCCCCAGCCGGGCTGGTTGAACCAGGGCGCGATCGGGCCGGCGTGCACCTTGAACGGCTTGACCACCTTGTAGTCGTGGTAGTTGCAGCCGGCCGCCGGGGTGCCGTCGAGGCTCTGCGGCGGTATCGCGCGGTTGGCGTAGGGCAGGCCCTCGGGGGCGAGGAAGGCCCCGTACTCGCTGCCGTAGCGGTCGATGTTCTGGTTCGGGTAGAGGGTGAGGTCGAACTCGACCGGGGTGCCGTCGGGCAGGGTGACGTAGCCGTCGGCGGGCGGGTAGTTCCAGCCGCCCTTGCCGCCGTTGGCGGCCGGGTCGTAGTACTGGGCCAGGAAGTCCTGGTCGGCGGCACCGCCGGTGCGCTGGTAGCCGAGGAGCTGGCGGCCGACCGGGCCGGCCTGCGGGAGGTCCTCGGGGCCGAGGCGGGCGTCGCCGTGCTGGAAGGTGGCGGAGCACTGGTCGGCCGGGGTTGCGGCCGCTCCGGTGTCGGCGGCGGCAGCGGGGATGCTCACGGCGGTCAGGGCGGCGGCCACGGCGAGGGGCGCGACGAGCAGGCGAAGGCGCACGGTGTCTCCGTCGAGTCGAACGGGTCGGTCGAAAAGGAGCCACGGCGGGGCGTGGTGATCACCCTCTGTGGCTGGATCGACACCAGGCAATCGGATTCTCTGATCATTCGTCAACATGACCCGGTCAACAGCCCGCTGAACGTCCGGGTTTCGGCCAAACCCGGGACGCCGGGCCGCCCATCCGCAAGGATGCGCGGCCCGGCGTCGACGTCGTCGCCCCGACGTCGCCCCGACGTCACCACGCCGGCCTCACCGCCCCGGCGCGACCCGCCCGAGCAGGTGGAGCAGCCGGTCGAGGGCGTCCTTGGAGTTGGGCTCGGTCAGGTTGACCATCAGCCGGAACGCGATCTTCAACAGCGCCGGATTGCCGAGTCCGGCCATCCCCGCCGCGCCCAGCAGCTTGGGACGGCCGAGCAGGTCGGCCGCCAGCCGGCCGAGCGCGAAGTAGCCCGCGTACGCGGAGCGCAGCGCCTGCGGGTAGGCGCGCAGGGCGAGTTCGCGGCCGCGGTCGGTGCGGCGGGCGTGGGCCTGGACGATGGTCTCGGCGGCGTAGCGGCCGGACTCCATCGCGTAGGCGATGCCCTCGCCGGTGCCGGGGCTGACCGTGCCGCCGGCGTCGCCGATCAGCAACAGGCCGTCGGCGTAGTGGGGTTGGCGGTTGAGGCCCATCGGGAGGGCGGAGCCGCGGATGGGCTCAGTGACGGCCTCGGGGGTGTAGCCGTAGCCGGGCGGGAGGTCAGCGCACCAGCGGCGCAGCAGTTCCCGCCAGTCGACGTCGGTCTTCGAGGTGTCCAGGACGCCGAGGCCGACGTTGGCGGTGCCGTCGCCCATGCCGAACACCCAGGCGTAGCCGGGCAGGAGGCGGCGCGCGGGATCGCTGGGGTCGCGCAGGTCGAGCCAGGCCTCCAGGTAGCGGTCCTCGTGGCGCGGGGTGGTGAAGTAGGTGCGGTAGGCCACGCCCATCGCGCGGTCGGTGCGCCGGTGGCGCTTCATCGCGACGGACAGCCGGGTGGAGTTGCCGTCGGCGGCGACCACGATCGGGGCCCGGAACTCGACGGGCCTGCGGTCCTCGCCCAGCTTGGCGGTGACGCCGGTGATCCGGCCGGTCCGCTCGTCCGTCAACGGGCCTGCCACGTTGGCGCGTTCGACCAGCCGGGCGCCGGCCGAGGCGGCCTTGCGGGCGAGCAGTTCGTCGAAGTCGGCGCGGCGCCGGACAAGTCCGTAGCCGGGGAAGGCGGACAGCTCGGGCCAGTCGAACTCCAGTGAGCGCCGCCCGGAGATCAGCCGCAGGCCCCGGTTGTGCAGCCAGCCGGCCTCCTCGGACACGTCGATGCCCATGTCGACCAACTGCTTGACGGTGCGCGGGGTGAGGCCGTCCCCGCAGACCTTCTCGCGCGGGAAGGCGGACTTCTCCAGCAGCAGGACGTCCAGGCCGGTACGGGCGAGGTGGTAGGCCGCGGTGGAGCCGGACGGTCCGGCGCCGACCACGATGACGTCGGCGCTGTCCTCGGTCGGGCCGACCGCCGGTCGGTCCGGTCGCACCTGCTGCTCTGGGCCGGGCATCGTGCACTCCCCCTGGGTCGGATCGGCTGCGCATGACAACGGAACACACACCAGATCACCCAACGGAACGAGCGGGCTGGGCGGTTCCAGACGGACGATAGAGAACCTCGGCACCGGCCCGCCGCCCCGACACGCGACCCCGGCCCGCCGACCGGCCGAAACCGGCCACCCGCGCGGCCCGTCGGTTCGCCCGTCGACGCGGAACCCGCCATTGACCGGCACCTCGACCACCTGCGACACACACGAGTCGAACACAACCAGGTGATCGGATTGTTGTAACGGACTAATCGGACCTATCGCTCTCAGCGATGCATTTCGGCCAAACCTCCCTTGCGTCACGTTTCTGACTGCGGAACTTTTGTCCCCTCCCGCTCGTACGGCACCGGCCTCTGGTCCGGCGGCCGACCCGAGGGCTCCCTCCCACTGCGTAGGTTCGTCCCGACCTGCCGTACCCGATGGAACACGCATGCACATCCGCTCCACCGCCGCGCGCACCCTGGTGGCCGTCCCGACCGCCGCCGCCCTGATGCTGCTCGCCCCCGCCGCGCACGCCGTCGCCGGCGGCAACGGCAAGGGCGCCCCTGGCAACAACGGCACCGTGAAGATCCACGACGCTGCCACCGGCCAGGAAGACGTGCGCAACGAGCCCAAGGTCTGCACGTTCTACCTGGACTCCTTCGGCTTCGACCCGAACCAGGACGTGCTCTGGGCGATCTTCGACATGAACAGCGACATGACCGAGCCCGTCGTGTTCGGCGACCTCCCGGTCGACGACCACGGCCACGTCCGCACCGAGGACATCAACCTGCCGGACGGTCACTACAAGCTGTTCTGGAAGGCCGTCCCGCTGGTCAACGGCGAGCTGCCGGAGAACCCGGACGTCAGCAACCCCAAGCACAAGGTCTTCAAGGTCGACTGCGGCGGCCAGACCCCGGCCCCGACCGGCAAGCCCTCGCCGACCGCCACCCCGACCAAGGCCCCGTCGGCCAGCCCGACCGCCGTGCCGAGCACCACCCCCTCGCACACCGCCACGCCGACGCCGTCGCACACCCCGGCGCCGACCCACACCCCCGAGCCGACCCACTCGGCCACCCCGACCACCACCCCCGAGCCGACCCACTCGGCCACCCCGACCACCACCCCGGCGCCGGTCCCGCCGACCACCCCGGCCACCCAGCCGCCGGCGACGACCCCGGCGACCCCCGCGCCGACCACCCCGGCCGCCGACGTCCCCACCGACGCCCCGAGCGACGCGCCCAGCACCGCCCCGAGCGCCGGCCCGTCCACCGCGCCGACCGCCACCGTGCCGGTGCACCCCGGAACCGGTACCAAGGTCAGCCCGGACCAGCCGCTGGTCGTGCCCGCCAAGGTCAGCGTCCCGACCCCGATCCCGGGCGCCACCTCGGACGGCAAGAAGCTGGCCACCACCGGTAGCGACGGCACCCTGCTGTACGCGGGCGCCGGCACCGCCCTGCTGGTCGCCGGCGCGGGCGCGGTGGTCTACACCCGCCGTCGCCGCACCTCCTGAGGCATCCGAGCCTGAGGCCGCGGCCTCCGGGGGCCTGAGCCCTCCGGAGGCCGCACGCCGCGCCTGAGCCGCGGCAACAGGGAAGCCGCTGGCCCGTACGGGGGGACGGGCCAGCGGCTTCCACCACTCAGGGGTACGGCGGACGGGCCCTCAGGGGTTCACCGCCAGCACCACGAATTCCGCCAGCACCCCAAGGTGCACCGCCCCCTGGAGCATGGTCGCCCGACGCGGGATGACCGTCAGGGTGCCGAGCACGACGGTCAGCGTCAGCAGCACCATGTGCGCCGGTTCGAGGCCGAGGACGAGCGGGCCGGAGAGCCAGGCGGAGGCGATCGCGACCGCCGGGATGGTCAGGCCGATGCTGGCGAGCGCCGAACCCAGGGCCAGGTTGAGGCTGGTCTGCACCCGGTTGCGCAGGGCCGCGCGCAGCGCCGCGATGGTCTCCGGCAGCAGCACCATCATGGCGATCGCCACGCCGACCACGGCGTGCGGCAGCCCGGCGTCGTCCACCGCGGACTCGATGGTCGGCGAGACGCCCTTGGCCAGGCCCACCACCGCGACCAGCGCGACGCCCAGCAGCAACAGGCTGCGCCCGGCGGCCCGGAGGGTGGGCGGGCTCGCGTGCTCGTCGTCGTCCACCCGGATCTTCCCCTCGGCGGTGACCGGCAGGAAGTAGTCCCGGTGCCGCAGCGTCTGGGTGGTCACGAACAGCCCGTACACCACCAGCGAGGCGGTGGCCGCGTAGCTCAGCTGGGTGGTGGAGAACTGCGGGCCCGGCGCGCTGGTGGTGAAGGTCGGCAGCACCATGCTGAGCGTGGCGAGGGTCGCGACGCAGGCGAGCGCGGCGCCGGTGCCCTCGGCGTTGAAGACGGCGGTGCGGTACTTGATCGCGGCCACCAGGATGGACAGGCCGAGGATCCCGTTGCAGGTGATCATCACGGCGGCGAACACGGTGTCCCTGGCCAGGGTGGAGGACTTCTCCCCGCCGTCGACCATCAGCGTCACGATCAGCGCGACCTCGATCACGGTGACGGCCACCGCGAGCACGAGCGATCCGAACGGCTCCCCGGTCCAGTGCGCGATGACCTCGGCGTGGTGCACGGCGGCCAGCACGGCACCGACCAGGAAACACGCGACCACGCCCACCACCCAGCCGGGCAGGTTCTCGTGCCAGATCAGGGCGAGGACGACGAACGCCACCACGGGGACGACGACGGTCCATTGCGCGGTGACCGCGCGGAGCTTCGTGATCATGCGGCCGAGGATCCCAGACCACGGGCCGGTCACCCGGGTGCCCGCGCCGGGATACGTATGGATGCGGCACAACTCGTCCCGATACGGGCAGTCACCCGCCGTAGTCGGCAAGGTACCTGAGCACCTTGTCGACATGCGGCCGGATCCGCTCCGGGACGCCCCCGGCGGCCGCCACGGTCTTGTCGCTGGTGCGGTAGGCGGAGGTGACCAGGGCGGGCAGGTCGCGGCTGAAGCCGCGTCGCTTGAGCTGCTGGTCCAGCCAGCAGACGTAGTTGCCCATCGCGGCGATCGCGTCGCCCGGGTCCAGGTAGGACTTGGGGCCGGGGTGGTTGGCGGCCTTGGACCACGCGTCGAAGACGGCGGGCGTCCACATCGCGATGCCGTACTCGCCGGTCTCCGGACGGGCCGCGTTCGGGTCGAAGCCGCTCTCGGCCTTGAGCATCGCGGCCAGCAGGACCGGCGTGACCTCCGGCTCGGGGCAGCGCCGGGCCGTCTCCTCGATCATGCCGCGGTAGGCCGTCGGGACGTCCGAGCCGGCCGGGATCGCCCCGGGCGGCGGCGCGGCCCGGTGGGCGTGCGACCCGGCGGGCTCGGGGCCGCCGGTCAGCGCGAGCACGACGACTGCGCAGGTCAGCAGGCCGAGGCCGGCCCGGCCGGCGGCACGGTGGCGCCCGGTCGGACCGGCGGTGGCCCGGGCGACCAGCGCGGCGAGGTCGGTGCGGGCGCGCTGGTCCCGGTCGGCGGTCAGGCAGGCGGCCACCACGGCGCGCCAGGGCGCGGGCAGCGCCTGGTCCGGCCGTAGCGGGGCCGCGCCGCGGGCGTACGCCTGGGCGGCCAGCGAGCGGGCCCGGGCAGTGGCGCCGAGGAAGGGGTGCAGCCCGCCGGTGAGCAGCTGGTGGGCGATCACCCCGAAGGCCCAGATGTCGGCGCTGGGACGCAGCGCGACCCCGCGCGCGCCGGTGCGCTGGGACCACCACTCGGGCGGGACGTGGTCGGGCGAGCCCAGTGGCGGGGCGTACGCGTGGGTGCCCTCCAGTTCGGCGGTGAGGCCGAAGTCGGCGATCTTGGCGGTGCCGTCGGGCATCAGCAGGATGTTGGCCGGTTTGAGGTCCCCGTGGACCCAGCCGCCCCGGTGCATGTGGGTCAGTCCGGCGCAGACCTGGGCGAGGATGCGCTCGGCGCCGGGCACCGCCGTGCCGGGGCGGGCGGTGGCGAGGAGGTCCTGGAGGCTGCGGGCGGCGCGTTCCATCACCAGGGCCACGGCGCCGTCCAGGGCGGGGTGGTCGGGGTCCTCGACGGTGACCACGGCGAGGGTGCGGATCAGGTGGGGGTGGTCGGCGCGGCGGCTGAACCGCAGCTCGCTGTGGGCCATCTGGGCCGCGGTGCGGCGCTGGCCGGGGCTGAACCGGGCCGGGCCGAGGATCTTGACGGCGGCCGGGGTGCCGTCCGGGCCGTCGGCGGCGTAGACGCTGCCCCAGGCACCCGCGCCGAGGAAGGCGCCGGTGCGGTAGCCGGCCAGCGGGTAGCCCTCGGGGACCTCGAAGGGCGGGCGGGCCCGCGCAGGGCGCCGCTCCTCGGGCGGCCGGGGGTCGGGCCGGGCGGCGCCCGGTCGATCGGAGGGGGTCACGGCCGGACGATCGGGCGCCGGGGCGGGAGCAGGGTCAGGTGCTCCTCCCGGACGAGGTCGAACTTCAGGGCCAGGGCGACGAGTTCCTCGCGCTTGCCGCCGGCCGGGCCCAGTTCGTACGGCTCGCGCAGCCGCAGTTTGGTGCACACCAGGTAGTCGATGTGGTAGTTCACCGCCGAGCGGGTCAGCCCGCGGCAGGAGGGCAGGGCGCGCAGCCGGGCCAGCACCTCCGTCACGCCGGGGACGGCGGCGGTGGAGGGCGACCGCAGCCGGGGTTCGCAGAGCGCGAGCAGGACGAGGAAGTACTTGGCGGTCGGGTCCAGGGCGAAGGGGCTGACGGTGCGCTCGCCGTCGGCGCCGCTCGGGCCGCCGTCCAGGTAGGCGTGCTGCGGGGCGAAGACCTTGAAGGTGGCGGGTGCGCCGAGGGCCGGCAGGAGTACCCGGGAGAGCTCGAAGGGGACGGGCGCGCCGAGCCGCCCGGGGGCCACCTTGACGTGCTCCCCCGCGCCCTCCAGGTTCTCCACCACATAGGTGGCGGTGGCGCTGAAGTTGGACAGCCGCCAGTAGTCCTCGGCGGCGGCCACCTCGCCGGCGCGGCGGGACACGCCCTGGTCGCTCAGCGGGACGGCGACCGGCCGACCGGGTTCGCCGCGCCCGAACACCGCCGTCTCCCCCGGGCCCATCCGCAGCAGTCCGGGCGCCGCTCCGGGCGCCATGTCCGGTCCCGGGCCGGGCAGTTGCACGATGACCGTGTCCACGCAGCCACCTCCGCTGGGGTCGGTCCGATGCTATCCGGCCGATTCGCCGCAGCGGCAAGGCGCCACTCGGACGGGTGAAGGAACACCGCCAACCCGGGCCGTTCGGCGGGGAGTTGCCCGCCCAAGAACTGATCCTCCATCAAACCATAGTTCGTCCGTGTGCTGAACGTTCAGCGAACGATTGCAGCCAGTAGTTGAATGGTCACCATGAGTGTGACGCAACGCACACGCGGCATCTCCATGATTTGTGCAAGACTCATCTCAAGGAGTGAGATTCCCTTAATTTCCAAGGAGGTTCGTATCATGCGCACTCGGATCGCAGCTGTGATGATGACGGTGGCAGGGATCGCAGCCCTGACGGCCGGTCCCGCCATGGCCGCCACGGCGACGTCCGAGAACGGCACCGCGGCCTGCGCCACGGTGCTCAACCGCCCCTGCATATCGCACCAGATCGACGGCGAGGGCATCGTCGGCGTCGCCCAGGTCCGCGCCGACCCGAGCCAGTTGACGATGGTTCAGGTCGAGGTCCGCACCCAGCAGGCCTGGGGCAGCCCGTGGGAGCCGGTCGCCAGCGCCACCACCGTGCGGCTCGGCTCGACCCAGGCCGTCACCCCCCGCGTGACCGCCACCGCCCCGCGCATCATCTGCGCCACCGCCGGTCCGGCGCTGGACGCGAGCAAGCAGGTCACCACCTGTACCAACCCGTTCTGACCGGCGGCCGTTGAGACGCGCCACCCGTTCCGCACGACGAGGCGGCATCCGCAGGACAGGGCACCGGGAGCCGGGGCGTTCGCGCCCCGGCTCCTCCACGCCCGCCCCGAGCTCCACACCCGCCCCGAGGGCCCCCACCAGGCGCGACACCGAACAGGACCGCACCGGCCCCGGGTGGACCTGGAGGCCCCGTTCACGGCAAACTGGTCTAGACCCCGGAGGTCTAGACCTCAGACTCGCCTCAGAACGGTGGACCCAGTATGGAAATCGTGATCGTCCCTGACGCCACAGCGGCCGGCGAACTCATCGCCGCGGCGATCACCGATCTGCTGACCGACAAGCCCGAGGCCCTGCTCGGCGTCGCCACCGGCTCGACCCCGCTGCCGATCTACCAGGCCCTCGCCGCCCGGGTCCGGGACGGCCGTCTGGACGCCTCCCGGGCGCGCATCTGCCAGCTGGACGAGTACGTCGGCCTGCCCGCCGGCCACCCGGAGTCCTACCGCTCGGTCGTGCTGCGCGAGGTCGTGGAGCCGCTCGGTCTGACCGAGGAGTCCTTCCTGGGCCCGGATGGCAACGCCGCCGACATCGCCGCGGCCGCCACCGCCTACGACCGCGCGCTGGCCGAGGCCGGCGGCGTGGACCTGCAGCTGCTCGGCATCGGCACCGACGGCCACATCGGCTTCAACGAGCCCTGCTCCTCGCTCGCCTCCCGGACCCGGATCAAGACCCTGACCCGGCAGACCCGGGTGGACAACGCCCGCTTCTTCGACAGCATCGACGAGGTCCCGCACCACGTCATCACCCAGGGCATCGGCACCATCCTGGAGGCCCGCCACCTGGTGCTGCTCGCCACCGGCGAGGCCAAGGCCGAGGCCGTCGCACTGGCCGTCGAGGGCCCGCTCGCCGCCGCCGTCCCCGCCTCGGCGCTGCAGCTGCACCCGCACGCCACCGTGGTGGTGGACGAGGCCGCCGCCTCCCGCCTCAAGCTGGCCGACTACTTCCGCGACACCTACGCGGCCAAGCCGGCCTGGCAGAAGCTCTGACCTGTAGCAGCCACAGCAGCCGGGGCGCCGATCCTCAGGGCCGGCCCGCCCCGGCCGTTCGCGTCCGCTACCGCTTGCGGAGCCAGTCGGCGAAGGCCTCCAGCGCCGGGCCCGGGTCGCTGCGTCCGACACCGATCCGGAAGCGGTCGGCCGGGGTGGGGGTGAGTTCGGAGCGGAACATGCTCGCGGGCATCAGCAGCACGCCCGCCTGCTCGACCAGCGCCGTGCAGAAGTCCTCCACCCCGTCCGCGCCGAGGTAGCGCGGGTAGGCGACGCAGCCGCCGTCCGGGGCGCGCCAGTCGAAGAGCTCGGGGAACTCGGCGAAGAAGGCGTCGAAGCGCGGCAGGTTCTCCGCGATGATGCCCCGGTTGCGGGCCAGGATCCGGTCCCGGGCGGTGATCGCGATCCGGGCCAGCACTTCGCTGGGCGCCGAGTTGCAGATGGTGGTGTAGTGCTTGGCCCGCTCCAGCCGGGTGCGCAGCTCGCGGTCCCGGCAGGCGATCCAGCCGATCCGCAGCCCAGGAAGGCCGAGCGACTTGGAGGTGACGTTGAGCGAGAGCGCCGTCGCCGACAGGTCGGCGGCCTGCGGCAGGATGCGGGCCTGGTCGCGCTCCAGCCCGCGGTAGACCTCGTCCGAGAACAGCCGGATGCCGCGCTCCTCGCACAGGTCGACGAGGCGGGTGAAGTCGGCGGCGTCGATCAGCGTGCCGGTCGGGTTGTTGGGGAAGTTCACCGAGAGCAGCTTGGTGTTGGGGCGCAGGGCCGCCTCGACCGCGTCCAGGTCGAGCGCCCAGTCCTGCCGCTCGTCCAGCGCGACGCCGGTGACCTCGCAGAGTGAGAGCGGGATCGTCTCGGCGGACTGGTAGTTGGGGGTCAGCACCACGGCGTGGTCGCCCGGTTCGAGCAGCACCTGCATGGCGAGGTTGATCCCCTCCTGGGCGCCGCCGAAGCAGATCACGTCGTCTGCCTCGACCCGCTCGTACATCCCGGCGATGGCCCGGCGCAGGCCCGGGTCGCCGTAGGTCTCGGTGTAGCCGAGCGCGAGGGTGTCCCAGGCCTCGCGGTCCTCGGGGCCGGCCAGGGCGAGCAGCTCGGCCATCGTCATGGTCTGGGCGTCGGAGGCGGTGAGGTGGTGGCGGGCGGTGAACTCCCAGCGCGAGAAGTAGGTTTCGAGCCGGAAGTCGGGCAGCTGGGTCATCGGTCTCAGTCCTTCCTGGGCCCGGCGGCGGCGCCGGGGCCGGGGCCTGCCGGGTGCTTGAGCTCGGCGAGCAGGGCGTAGGCGGTGGAGCGGGAGATCCGCAGTGCGGTGGCGACGGCGGGGACGGCGCGGCGGACGGCGAAGACCCCGGCCTCGTCCAGCTCGCGCAGCACGGTGAGCCGGTCCTCGCGGGTGAAGCGTTCCAGCGGGCGGCCCTGGGCGCGGACGTGGCCGCCGATCACGTCGTTCATCCGCTCGGTCCAGTCGCGTTCGAACAGCGGCTCGGGGCGGGGCGCGGTGGGCACGGCGAAGTTCGCCAGCAGGGCGGCGGCCTGTTCCAGCGGGCCGCGGTCGAGGTTGACGCAGAGCACGGCCGAGGGATGTCCGGCCTGGTCGCGCAGGACGGCGCTGACCGAGGAGAGCCGCCGGCCGTCCGGCAGCAGCTTCTCGTAGGGGCCGTAGACGTCGGGTGCGGACGGGCCCAGCTGGTCCAGTTCGCCGAGCAGAGAGGGGTCGCCGGGGGCGCGGGTGGTCATCGGGTTCCAGATGGCGAGCACCCGGTCGGTGGCGGTGTCGTGCAGCACCACCTCGGCGTAGGGGCCGAGCAGCAGGGCCACCGCGCGGCAGACCGGTGACCAGGTCCGGACGCGCGGGTCGGGGTCTTCGGCAGGCATGAATGGACTGTACGTCCTGACCGGACAGTTCGTCCAGACCCGCTTGCGGCGGAGGGGTGTCGCTCAGCGGCAGGTGATCAGCAGGCCGAGGACGGAGGTGCAGCTGCGTCGCCGCCAGCGCCGTCCAGGTGCGCCGGGGTGCGCGACGCGCTCTCACGGAATCTCTCCAGGGGGACGGTTCGAGGGGTGCGGTGAATGACGTGGTACCGGAGCCGCAGGAAGCGTAGAAGGCGTGCTGATGACACGTCGGAGCTGATCAGTAATGTCGCCAACTGTTCAGAACCGACCGGATGTGGCGTCGGCGGCCGCACCGGGCCGCAGGGCGCAAGCCGCGCCACCGCCCCCACTCGGGACACGTGACCAGGGTCTCGGTCGGAAACGTGCAGGAAATTGGAGTCGGAGAGTCGCATTCGATAGCGTTTCGAACGTGAGGCTGACCAAGAGCACCGACATCGCCCTGCGCATCGCCATGCGGCTCGCCGTACTCGGCGAGGGTGAGAACCCGACCACCCGGGAGGTGGCCGAGTCGGTCGGCGTGCCGTACACCCACGCGGCGAAGGTGGTCAGCAGGCTGCAGCACCTCGGGGTGGTGGAGGCCCGGCGCGGACGCGGCGGCGGGTTGATGATCACTTTCGCCGGGCGGACCGGTTCGCTCGGTCTGCTGCTGCGCGAGCTGGAGGGCGTCGGGGACGTGGTCGGCTGCGAGGACGACCCGCCGTGTCCGCTGCGGGCCGCGTGCCGGCTGCGCGGGGCGCTGCGAGGCGCCCAGGAGGCCTTCTTCGCCGCGCTCGACCCGCTCAGCATCGACGACCTGGTGGCCTCGCCCACCGGGCCGGTACTGCTCAGCCTCACCACGAGACCCGCCGACTGACCCCACCCCCCCGGGGGTGGGTCAGCACCCACAGCCTTTAATGCGAATCTGAGATACCAGTTAGGAGCTCCTCTGATGCTGTCCCCGAAGTCCGCCGAGGTCGTCGAGGCCACCCTGCCCGTCGTGGGCGCCGCGATCGGTGACATCACCCCGCGCTTCTACGACCGGCTGTTCGCCGCACACCCGGAGCTGCTGCGCGACCTGTTCAACCGCGGCAACCAGGCCAACGGCACCCAGCGCCAGGCCCTGGCGGGCTCGATAGCCGCCTTCGCCTCCGCCCTGATCGCCAACCCCGACCAGCGGCCGGACGCGATGCTCGCGCGGATCGCGCACAAGCACGTCTCGGTCGGCATCGACAACGAGCAGTACAAGGTCGTCCACGAGCACCTGTTCGCCGCGATCGTCGAGGTACTCGGCGCGGCCGTCACCCCCGAGGTCGCCGCCGCCTGGGACGAGGTCTACTGGCTGATGGCCAACGCGCTGATGGCCGTCGAGGACCGGCTGCGCGACGAGGCCGCCGCGGGCGGCGACCCGGCCGACCTGTGGCGCCCGTACACCGTGATCACCCGGTACCAGGAGACCGCGACCGTCACCAGCTACCTGGTCCGCCCCGCCGACGGCCGCCCCGTCCCGGCCTCCCGCCCCGGCCAGTACGTCTCGGTCCGCACCGAACTGCCCGACGGCGCCCACCAGATCCGCCAGTACAGCCTGTCCGGCGGCGCCGACGGCGCGCTGCGCTTCAGCGTCAAGCGCGAGGACGGCGGCGAGGTCTCCGGCCACCTGCACGACCACCTGAAGACCGGCGACACCGTCGAGCTGGCGCCCCCGATGGGCGACATCTTCCTGGCCGACGGCGACGGCCCGGTGCTGCTCGCCTCCGCCGGCATCGGCAACACCCCGATGACCGCGATGCTCGACCACCTCGCCGCGACCGGCTCCAGCCGGCGGGTCATCTCGGTGCACGGCGACCGCGACCAGCTCAGCCACGCCTTCCGCGCCGACCTGGAGCAACTGACCGCCAAGCTGCCGGGCGCCACCGCCCACGTCTTCTACGAGCGGCCGCTCGGCGAGTGGCCCACCGAGCGCACCGGGCTGGTCGACCTCGCCACCGTCGAGATCCCGGCCGGCACCACCGCCTACCTGTGCGGCCCGCTGCCCTTCCTGCGCGCCGTCCGCGGCCAGCTGCTCGCGGCGGGCGTCCCGGCGGCGGACATCCACTACGAGGTGTTCGGACCGGACCTCTGGCTCGGTGCCTGAGATCCTGCGTCAGATCCTTCGTCAGTGCCGGTCCGCCCGATACGATCACGGGCGGACCGGTGCCGCTTCGACCGAAGGAGTCCGGGTTGCGGGTCGCGCTGTTCGCCACCTGCGTCAACGACGCGCTGTTCCCCGCCACGGCGGTCGCCACCGTCCGGCTGCTGGAGCGGCTCGGGGTGACGGTGGACTTCCCCGCCGGGCAGACCTGCTGCGGGCAGCCGCAGTACAACACCGGCTACCGCCGGGCCTGCGAACCGCTGGTGCGACGCACGGCCCGGGCCTTCGCCGGGTACGACCACGTGGTGACGCCCTCGGGCTCCTGCGTGGCGATGGTCCGGGACAACTACCCGCGGATCGGCGCCCGAGCCGCCGCCGAGGGCCGGGGCGGCGAACTCACCGACGCCGCCGTCGACCTGGCACCCCGGGTGGTCGAGCTCACCGAGTTCCTCACCGACGTGCTGGGCGTCGAGGACGTCGGCGCCCACTTCCCGTACACCGTCACCTACCACCCCTCCTGCCACGGCCTGCGGATGCTCGGCCTGGGCGAGCGGCCGCTGCGACTGCTGCGTGCCGTCAAGGGCCTGGAGCTGGTGGAGCTGCCCGGCGCGGAGGAGTGCTGCGGCTTCGGCGGGACCTTCGCGGTGAAGAACGCGGCGGTGTCGGCCGCGATGGCCGAGGACAAACTCGCCAACGCCCTCGGCACCGGCGCCCAAGTGCTGTGCGGCGCCGACAACTCCTGCCTGCTGCACCTCGACGGCACCCTGCGCCGCCGGGGCGAGCCGTTGCGGCCGCTGCACCTCGCGGAGATCCTGGCCAGCACCGAGGAGCACCCCTGGAGGCCTTCGTGAGCGGCACTTTCGTGGGCATGCCCGCCTTCCCTCAGGCCGCCGCCCGGGCGGTACGGGACGGGCAACTGCGCGCCAACCTGCGGCACGCCACCCACACCATCCGCGACAAGCGCGCCCGGGCCGTCGCCGAACTCGACGACTGGGCCGAGCTGCGCGCCGCCGGGAAGGCCATCAAGGACCACACGCTGCGCCATCTCGACCACTACCTGGTGCAGTTGGAGGAGTCCGTCACGGCGGCGGGCGGCACCGTGCACTGGGCCGCGGACGCCGAGGAGGCCAACCGGATCGTCGCCGACCTGGTCAAGGCCAAGGGCGAGACCGAGGTGGTCAAGGTCAAGTCGATGGCCACCCAGGAGATCGGGCTCAACGAGGCGCTGGCCGCCGAGGGGATCGCCGCCTACGAGACCGATCTCGCCGAGCTGATCGTGCAGTTGGGTGAGGACCGGCCCTCGCACATCCTGGTCCCGGCGATCCACCGCAACCGGGCCGAGATCCGGGAGATCTTCGCCGAGCGGATGGCCGCCTGGGGCCGCCCCGCGCCCGAGGGGCTGACCGACCGCCCCGCCGAACTCGCCGAGGCCGCCCGGCTGCACCTGCGGGAGAAGTTCCTTCGGGCCCGAGTGGCGATCTCCGGCGCCAACTTCATGGTCGCCGAGACCGGCACCCTGGTGGTGGTCGAGTCCGAGGGCAACGGCCGGATGTGCCTCACCCTCCCCCGCACCCTGATCTCCGTGGTCGGCATCGAGAAGGTCGTGCCGAGCTGGCGGGACCTGGAGGTCTTCCTCCAACTGCTCCCCCGCTCCTCCACCGCCGAGCGGATGAACCCGTACTCCTCGCTCTGGACCGGGACGACCGAGGGCGACGGACCCTCCGAGTTCCACCTGGTGCTGCTGGACAACGGGCGCACCGCCGCGCTGGCCGACCAGGTCGGCCGCCAGGCGCTGCGCTGCATCCGCTGCTCGGCCTGCCTCAACGTCTGCCCGGTGTACGAGCGGGCCGGCGGGCACGCCTACGGCTCGGTCTACCCGGGCCCGATCGGCGCCATCCTGACGCCCCAACTGCGCGGCACCGCCAGCCCGGTGGACGCCTCGCTGCCGTACGCCTCCTCGCTCTGCGGGGCCTGCTACGAGGTGTGCCCAGTGGCGATCGACATCCCCGAGGTGCTGGTGCACCTGCGCGAGCGGGTCGCCGAACAGGGCGGGCACCCGCTGGAGCGGGCGGCGATGGCGGCCGCCGGATACGTGCTGGACCACCCGGCGGCGCTGGCGGCCGCCGAACGGCTGGCCGGGCGCACCCGGGCGCTGCACCCGCGCCGGCTGCCCGGTCCGGGGCGGGCCTGGACCGACACCCGGGACCTGCCCCAGGTGCCGGCCGAACCGTTCCGCGACTGGTGGAGGAGGAACCGGGAGTGACCTCAAGGGAGTTGATCCTCGGACGGATCCGGGCCGCGCTCGGGGACGCCGCCGAGGTGGCCGAACAGCCGCTGCCGCGCGGGTACCGGAGCACGCACGTGGCGCCGGACGATCCGGCGGCGCTGGTCGACCTGCTGCACCGCAACCTGGCCGACTACCGGGCGCTGGTGCACCGCTGCTCCGCCGCCGAACTTCCCGACCGTGTCGCCGAGTTGCTCGCCGAGCGCGGCAGCCGCACGGTCGCCGTACCGGACGGCCTGCCGGCCTCGTGGCTCTCCGCGGCCGGTGACGTCGAGCTGCTCCCGGACGGCGGCGACCTCACCGCCGCCCGGCTGGACGCCGTGGACAGCGTGGTCACCGGCTGCGCGCTGGCGATCGCCGAGACCGGGACGATCGTGCTGGACGCCGGCCCCGGTCAGGGCCGGCGGCTGCTCTCGCTCGTCCCGGACCACCACATCTGCGTGGTCCGGGTGCCCGAGCAGGTCGTCGCCTCGGTGCCGCTCGCGCTGCCCCGGCTCGACCCGGCACGCCCGCAGAGCTGGATCTCCGGGCCCTCGGCGACCAGCGACATCGAGCTGGACCGGGTCGAGGGGGTGCACGGGCCGCGCACCCTGGAGGTGCTGCTCATGTCGCCGGACGTCACTGGGGCCTGAGCTCCAGGGTGCAGCACTTCGCCCCGCCGCCGCCCTTGAGCAGCTCCGAGACGTCCACCGGGATCGGCTCGTAGCCGTGCTCGGTGAGCCGGCCCGCCAGGTTCTTGGCGGCCTCCGGCAGCAGCACCCGGAGGCCGTCCGACACCGCGTTCAGCCCGAACACCTCGGCGTCGGCCCGGTCGGCGAGGATCGCGTCCGGGTAGAGCGAGCGCAGCACCGAGCGGCTGCGGGCGTCGAAGGCCTCCGGGTAGTACATGACGTGGTCGTCGGCGAGGACGGCCAGCGCGGTGTCCAGGTGGTAGAAGCGCGGGTCGACCAGGGTGAGGCTGACCACCGGCACGCCGAACAGCTCCTCCGCCTCGGCGTGCGCGGCCCGCGAGGTGCGGAAGCCCGTCCCGGCGAGCACCCGGCGGCCGACCACCAGGTGGTCGCCCTCGCCCTCGTTGACGTGCTCGGCGCGCCGCACCGCACGGTAGCCGTGCGAGCGGAACCAGGCCTGGTAGGCCCCGGACTCGGCGGCCCGCTCCGGGTAGCGGAATGTCGCCACCAGGGCCCGGCCGTCCAGCACGGTGGCGCCGTTCGCGGCGTACACCATGTCGGGCAGCCCGGGCACCGGGTCGATCAGCTCGACGGTGTGGCCCAGGCGGCGGTACGCCCGGCAGAGCCGCTCCCACTGGCGGACGGCCAGCGCGGTGTCGGTGGGTTGCGTCGGGTCCATCCACGGGTTGATCGCGTAGTCCACCGTGAAGTACGTCGGCCGGCACATCAGGTAGCGGCGCGGCCGCGCCGTGCGTGCCGGGGTCTGCGTGGGCATGGCTCAACCGTCCTCGGATCTCGGGAAGTCGGTGGTACACCTCGTTCCAGAGGCGGCTGCCCCGCCGCTCCCGTTCGCACACCCGCGCGGGCGCCCCCGCCGGGCGCAACCCCCCGCGCACCCGGCGCGAGCCCCGGCGCACGGGCCCTGGTGTCCGGCGGCTACCAGCGCACCGCGGCGAAGTCCACCGGCGCGGTGCGCAGCGCCCGGGCGCGCACGGCGAGGGCGCGCAGGCGGCGGTCGGCCTCCTCGGCGGGCATCCGGCGCTTGTCGCCGTGGCCGGGCAGCAGCCACTCGAAGCGCAGCGCGCCCAGGCTGCGGTCCAGCGAGGCGGACTGCTCCTCGATCGAGTACCAGGTCACCGCCTCCTGCACCTCGATGTCCTGGTTGGTGCGGGACCAGTACAGGCTGTCGCCGCTGAAGCAGTAGTGCTCGTCGGCGACGTACAGCACGCTGCCGAGGGTGTGGCCGGGGAAGGGGTGGGCGACCAGGCCCGGGGAGATCTCCACCGGCTCGATGCCGCGCAGCACCTGGTCGGCGTCGGGCGCGTACTCGAGGTCGCCCTCGTGGATCCAGAGCCGGGCGCCCAGCCGGTCGGCGTACGCACGTCCGTGCACGGCGTGGTCGCGGTGGGTGAGCAGGATGTCGGTGACCGGGCCGAGCGCCTCGTAGCGGGCGGCGAGGCCCTCGCTGAAGCGGGGCGTGTCGATCATCACCCAGCCGCCGGGACGACGGCAGAGGTAGGAGTTGGCGCCCGCGTTGCGCCGGGAGTTGTGGCCGAGCAGCAGCACCCCGTCGTCCAGGGTGAGCGGGAACGGGTCGGTGGCCGGGTCGAGCCGGCCGTTGCCCTGCCGGATCGAGCGGGTCGGGCAGGCGTGGGCGGCGGCGAGCAGCTGCTGCCGCTCGGCCTCGTCGCGCGGCTGGCGGATCAGTTCGGACCTGCGGTCGCGCTCGACGATCAGGTCGGGCGCGAGCTGCCGGGCGACGTCGCAGTTGGTGCAGCGGTCGTCGATGGTCCAGTTCTGGTCGGCGGTCGGGTCTTCGTCGGCGGTCGGGTCTTCGTCGGCGGTCGGGTTCTCGGAGCGATTCACGGCAGGCTTCCCCCTGGACGGACGGCGGCCGGGGCGGCCGCACACCTTGAGGATCGTCCGTTCGCCCCAAAACGGAAAGGGGGCAAGGATCTTGTGGTTTTCAGACTGCGACGCTCTGCGGGGGCGCGGGTGGGCCCTGACGCTACGTGGCCCATCTCACGTGCCCACACGGTCACCTACGGTGGCGTAGGTCACTTGATTCGGTGAACTATCTCTTTCATGCCGAACCTCCAGGAGACCCTTGACCTCAGTTCGTATGTCGCCCTCGGGGACAGCTTCACCGAGGGTCTGAACGACCCCGGTGCGGGCGGCGCCTTCACCGGCTGGGCGGATCGCCTGGCCGGGATGCTCGCCGACGGGCGACCGCCGGGCGGGTTCCGCTACGCGAACCTGGCGGTGCGCGGGCGGCTGCTGGACCAGATCGCGGCCGAGCAGGTGCCGCAGGTCCGCCGGCTCCAGCCCGACCTGGTCACCTTCTGCGCCGGTGGCAACGACATCCTGCGGCCCGGCAGCGACCCGGACGAGGTGGCCGAGCGCTTCGAGGCCGCCGTCGCCCAACTCGCCGAGTCCGCCGGGACGGTGCTGATCTGCACCGGCTTCGACACCAAGGACGTGCCGCTGCTCAAGCACCTGCGCGGCAAGATCGCCACCTACAACGGGCACATGCGGGCGGTCGCCGACCGCCACGGCTGCAAGGTGGCCGACCTGTGGTCCCTGCGCGCCGTGCAGGACCGCCGCGCCTGGAGCGAGGACCGGCTGCACCTCTCCCCCGAGGGCCACCAGCGGGTCGCCCTGCTGGCCGCCCGCTCGCTGGGCCTGGCCACCGCGCAGGCCCCGGAGGACCCGTGGCCGGCCGCGCCGGTCCTGTCCCCGGCCGACCAGCGGCGGGCGGACATCCAGTGGGCCCGCGAGTACCTGCTCCCGTGGGTCGGACGCCGACTGCGCGGCGAGTCCTCGGGCGACCACGTCGAGCCCAAGCGGCCGGAGCTGCTGCCGCTCTGACGGATCGTCAACTCCGCACACCGGGTGCCGTGGCGCGACCGGCCCGCAGCACCCGGTGCAGCAGGGCGGCGCCGGCCGCGCCGACCAGGTACCAGGCGAGGTCCGGCGGATTGAACGTCGACCCTAGCACCAGGTGGACCAGCGCGCTGCGCCGGCCCCAGGCGTCCGGCAGCCCGGTGGCCTGGAACAGCTCCACCGCCCAGCTCACCGCTGCCGCCAGCACCGCCGCCCGCACCGGGCGTACGCTCGGCGCGACCAGCACCACCAGGACGTACACCAGCACCGTGTAGAGCGCGTCACCGGCGTACTTGGCGATGTCGCCGTCCAGCTCGGCGCGCGCGCCCAGGCCCGCGGCCACTGTCAGCGCGGCGGCCGCCGCGGCCGGAACGCGTCGGGCCAATCCCCTCCGAAGATCATCCACCCGCCCTACGCTACGCCCCGGGTCCCTCCGGGCCGCGCGCCCCCGCTCCGGAAGCACCGTTCCGGAAGCGCAGTTCAGCAAGCACCGTTCAGGAAGCGCCCATCAGGAAGCATCGTTCAGGAACCACCGCGCCGCGCCGGACGTCACTCCCCCGATGGGCTGATCCGTGCAGGTCACGGGCACGAGTCGAACGGAACGTACGGGCGGGGAGCAGTGACAGACGGCGAAGACACCAAGGCGCGACGGCAGTTCGCGGTGGACGGGTTCGCGGCCGGGCCGGACGGCCGGGCCCAGCGGGCACGGGAGCGCGGGAAGGCACTGCGGCAGCGGGTCCCCCGGGAGCGGCATGCGGAGTTCGCGGCCGCCACCGACCGGCCGACCGCCGTGGCCGCGCTGGAGGCGTCCAACGCGGGCCGGATCCCGGGGCTGGTGCCAATCAGAGTGGGCCGGATGGCCGCCACGCCGTTCGCGTTCCTGCGCGGGTCGGCCGGGCTGATGGCCGCCGACCTCGCGGGCACCCCGGCGACCGGGGTGGACGCGCAGCTGTGCGGGGACGCCCACGCGGCGAACTTCGGGCTGTACGGCGACGCGCGCGGCCAACTCGTGATGGACATCAACGACTTCGACGAGACCGTGCCCGGTCCTTGGGAGTGGGACCTCAAGCGCCTCGCGACCAGCCTGGTGCTGGCCGGCCGGGAGACCGGGGCGAGCGAGACCACCGCCCGGGCAGCCGCCCAGCACGCGGCGGGCTCCTACCGCCGGACCATGCGCACGCTCGCCAAGCTGCCCGCGCTGGACGCCTGGAACGCCGTGGCGGACGAGCAGTTGGTGTCCTTCGCCGAGGCGCACGACCTCGCCGACGTGCTGCAGAAGGTCGGCGCGAAGGCGCTCGGCAACACCAGCGCCCGGTTCGCCGCCCGCAGCACCACCCGTACGGCGGACGGCGGTTGGCGGTTCACCGCCGCGCCCCCGGTGCTCACCGAGGTGACCGGCGCGACCGCCCGCGCGGTGGCCGAGGCGCTCGGCCCGTACGTGGCGACGGTGGCCCCCGAGGTGCGGACCCTGCTGTCCCGCCACCGGGTGCAGGACGTGGCGTTCCGGGTGGTGGGCACCGGCAGCGTCGGTACCCGCTCGTACGTGGTCCTGCTCACCGACCACCGGGACCAGCCGCTGGTGCTGCAGGTGAAGGAGGCCAGGCCGTCCGCGCTGTTGCCGTACCTGCGCCGCGAACAGCCGCAGGAGCACGAGGGCAAGCGGGTCGTGCTCGGCCAGAAGCACATGCAGGTGGTCAGCGACACCCTGCTCGGCTGGACGACCGTCGACGGACTTCCGTACCAGGTCCGGCAGTTCCGCAACCGCAAGGGCAGCGTCGACCCGGCCGCGCTGCTGCCGGCCCAGCTGGACGACTACGCGCGCATCACCGGCGCGCTGCTCGCCCGGGCGCACGCCCACACCGCCGACCCGGGCCTGCTGGCCGGGTACTGCGGCAAGAGCGAGGCGCTGGACGAGGCGGTCGCCGCCTTCGCCGTCGCGTACGCGGATCGCACCGAGGCGGACCACGCCGAGCTGGTCACGGCGGTACGCAGCGGACGGCTGCCCGCCGAGCAGGGCGTCTGACTCAGGTGGCGAGGAACGGCGCGACGGCGGCGACGAACTCGCCCGGCCGGGCACTGTGCACCAGGTGCCCGGCCTCGATCGTGACCAGCCGGCAGTCCGGGATCAGCCGGGCGAGTTCGGCGATCCGCTCCTGCGGGACGTGGCTGTCCCCCGCGCCCGCGACCGCCAGGGTGCGGGCGGTGATCCGGGTCAGCCCCTCCCGCCAGGCCGGATCGGGGGTGTCGAACTGTGCCTTGACGGCCCGGACCATCGCCCAGTCGAAGTGCGCCGGCTCCTCCGTTCCTCCGGCCGGCCCGCTGGCCGGGCGCGGGTGGAGCGCGGGGATCTCCTCCAGGACCAGCCGGTCGATCCGCTCGGGCACCGCCTGGGCGACCAGGCAGGCGACCGCGCCGCCCATCGAGTGGCCGACCAGGTCGATCCGGCCCAGGCCGAGTGCGTCGAGGAAGGCCAGGACGTCGTCGCGCATCGCCTCCAGGCTGTACCCGGCGGTGCGGCCGCTGCACCGTGGCCGCGCAGGTCGAGCGCGTAGACGTGGTGGCCGGGGGCGAGGTCGGGCAGGACGACGTCCCAGTCCGCCGCGCGCTCGCCGAGGGCGTGCAGCAGCACCAGCGGCGGGCCGTCGGGCCGGCCGCTCTCGCGGTAGGCGAGCACGACCTCGGGGAGTTCAACCGTCCGTACCTTCGTCATGCCCTTCACCGTACGTGCCGACGGAGCCTCACCGGACGGCTGTTCGCCCTCGGCTCATCGCGACCGGTTCGTGCTCGCGCTGCTCCCGCCCGCCCGCCCGGCCGGCGAACACCGAGGCCAGCACGGCGAGTCCGGCCACCGCGGCGCAGACCACGCTGGCGGCCAGGTAGGCGGAGCGGTGGCCGCCGCCCCCGGCGGTCGCCCGCAGGTAGACGCCGGACAGCGCCGAGACCGCGACGGCGGCGGCGATCCGCTGGGTCATCTGCAGGATCGCCCCGCTCACCCCGGCCGCCTCGGCGGGCGCGTGGCGCAGCACGAACGCCTGGTTGGTGGAGCCCATCAGGCCGACCGAGGCGCCGCTGAGGAGCTGCAGCATCGCCAGCAGCCAGGGCAGTACGGCGGCCGGGGCCCAGTGGGCGACCAGTCCGCTGCCCAGCATGGCCAGGGCGGAGCCGATCATGCCGATGGTGATGGTGCGTCGGCCGAAGCGTTGCACCACCCGCCAGGCGAGCGCGGAGGCGGTGGCCATGGCCAGCGCGGAGGGCAGCGCCACCAGGGCGGCGCCCAGCGGGGACAGGCCAAGGCCGTCCTGGAGGAACATGGTGAGGACCAGCGAGGCGGCCAGCGAGGAGCCGAACTGGGCCATCGCGGTGGCCGTGCCGAGCGCGTACGGCGCGGAGCGGGTGAGCGCCGGGTGGATCAGCGGGTGCCCGCCCCGTCCGGCGTAGCGGCGCTGCCACCGGGCGAGCGTGCCGAGCAGCAGCAGGGCGGCGGCCGTGAAGCCGAGCCAGCCGGTCCAGCCGGGTGGCTGGACGAAGGGCAGCATCAGGGCGAGGGTGAGCGCGCCGACCAGCAGCAGGCCGACCAGGTCGAGGTCGGCGTGCCGGGCGGCCGGGCGGGGCCTGGGCAGGTGGCGCGCGGCCAGGGCGACGGTGGCCACGCCGAACGGGACGTTCAGCAGGAAGGTCAGCCGCCAGCCGAGTTCGGGGCCGGCCGCGGCCAGGACCATGCCGCCGATCGGCGGGCCGAGGGCGAAGGCGAGGCTGCCGGTGACGGCGTACATGCCGAGGGCCCGGGCGCGCAGCTGGCCGTCGAAGACGTCCTGGAGGGTGCCGATCATCTGGGAGTTGACCAGCCCGGCGCCCGCCCCCTGGAGCAGCCGGGCGGCGATCAGCACCCCGGGGTCGGTGGCGGTCGCGGAGACCAGGCTGACCAGGGTGAACAGGGCGAGTCCGGTGACGAAGAACCACTTGCGGCCCTTGACGTCGCCGAGCCGGCCGCCGGGGATCAGCGCGAGGCCGAAGGCGAGCGAGTACCCGGCGACGATCCACTGCAGATGGGCGGGCTGGGCGTGCAGGGCCTCGCGCAGGGCGGGGATGGAGGTGTTCAGGACGGACTGGTCGAGCAGCGTGGTGAACCCGCCCGCGACGCAGACCAGCAGGACGCGGCGCCCGGCGGCGTCGAAGCGCTCCCTGGGCGGCTTGGCTGCCGGGCCCTCGCCTATCGGGCCGTCGGCTGTCGGGCCCTCGCCCGTCGGCCCGGTGCCGGCGCTCACGGTTCGACCACCACGAGCGCGTAGCGGGCCTCGCCCGGGCCGAGGCTGCGGAAGCGGCTGGTGCCGGAGCCGTAGCGCAGGCAGTCGCCGGGGCCGAGCGGCTGCGCCTCGCCGTCCAGGGTCAGTTCCAACTGCCCCTCGAACACCCAGAGATGGTGCTCCAGCCCGGGCAGACAGGGGCGGTCGTAGGCGATGTCGGCGCCGACCGGCAGCCGGCCCTCGATGATCTCCCCGCGCAGCGAGCCGTGCGGCGGCGAGACCGAGCGGCGGACGAAGCCCGTCGCCTCGTCGCGCCAGACCTGCTGCTCCCCGGCGCGCACCAGCCGGGCCGGTTCGGACTCCACTTCGGCGAGCAGCCGGGACATCGTCCGCCCGTACACGGCGCAGAGCCGCCCGAGCAGCGCGGCGGTCGGGCTGACCTCGGCCCGCTCCACCCGGGACAGCGTGGACCGGCTGACGTCCGCCTGCCGCGCCAACTCCTCCAGCGTCCAACCGCGTTCGACCCGCAGCTCGGCGAGCCGTTGTGCCAGCCGCTCGTCGGCGGCCGTATCGATTCCCATATTCGCGATGCTATCCCGGATATGAGATCACCTTCTCCGGTTTTCGAGGGCCTGGTGAAGGTCTGACGGCAGCTCGCCTCCTCCCCTCGGCCCTGGCGAGCCGATGATCATATGATGTCCGCCGACAAAGTGGCCGGTCAGCGGCCCATCGGGCAAGGGGGACCACGATCGTGTTCGGCATCATCAGACCGTGCAGGCACCGGCTGTCCGAACGGCTCCAGACCTCCTGGATGGCGCACCTGTGCGGGCTCTGCCTCGCCCTGCGTGACGACCACGGACAACTCGCCCGCACCGCCACCAACTACGACGGGCTGATCATCTCCGTCCTGGTCGAGGCCCAGGCCGCCAGGGAGGACTCCTCCTGGCGGCGCACCGCCGGGCCCTGCCCGCTGCGCGGCATGCGGACCGCCTCCGTCGCCAAGGGCGAGGGTGCCCGACTGGCGGCCGCCGTCTCGCTCGCGCTCGCCTCGGTGAAGATCCGCGACCACGTCGAGGACCGGGACGGCGTGTTCGCCCGCCGCCCGGTGGCCGCCGGGGCCCGGGCGGTGACCCGGCGCTGGGACCGGCAGAGCGCGGGCAGCGCCTCGACGGTCGGCTTCGACACCGCCGTGCTGCTCGACGCCGCCTCCCGGCAGGGCGAGTTGGAGCGCTCGCTACGGCCGGGCGGCTCGGTGCTGCTGGTCACCGAGCCCACCGAGACCGCCACCTCGGCCGCCTTCGCGCACACCGCCGTGATCGCCGGGCGCCCCGGCAACGCCGCCCCGCTCGCCGAGGCGGGACGACTGTTCGGCCGGCTCGCCCACCTCCTCGACGCCGCCGAGGACCAGGCCGCCGACGCCGCCTCGGGCGCCTGGAACCCCCTGACCGCCACCGACACCGACCGCACCGAGGCCGAGCGGCTCTGCCGCGACGCCGTCCACGGCATCCGGCTCGCGCTGCGCGAGGTCGAGCTGGGTGACCGGGCGCTGGTGCACGTCCTGCTCGGGCACGAGACCGAGCGCGCGGTCGACCGGGTCTTCGGCCCGGCCGCGCACGGGGCGGGCTGCCGGCGCGGCGCCCACGGCGAGCACGGCGCCACCGGCGAGCACCCGCAGGACGCGCCGTCGCGTCAGGTGCCGCCCGGGTACCCGGGCGGGCCGCACCCCGGCCAGGACCCGAACCAGGCACCGATCCCCCCATGGGTGCCGCAGGGCCCCGGCTTCACCCCGCCCGGCGGCAAGCCGCCGCACCCGCGCAACCTGCTCGCCGGGTGCGCGGTCTGGGCGCTGATGGCCTGCACCTGCCAGCTGCTCTGCTGCGAGCACAACGACCCGTTCAGCCGCGAGCGCCGCAAGGGCTTCTGCGAGCGGCACGACTGCTGCGACTCGTGCGACTGCGACTGCTGCGACTGCTGCAATTGCGGGTGCGACTGCTGCAATGACTGCGGGTGCGACAACTGCGGTTGTGACGGCTGCGACTGCGGTTGCGACTGCTGACAAATCCGTCAATTCTTTTCCGGCACAGCCTCCAATCGATCGGACGGGACCGGCCCGGGGTGCCCCCGCAGCACCCCGGGCCGGTCCGCGTCCTCGCGCTGCTCGACCATTCGCCAGAGCGGCAGCACCACCACCGGCCGCAGCTCGACGGCCTCAGGCATCACGCCCCGCCGTCTCCCGGTCCGCCGCCAGCGAGCTCTCCAGCCCGGCCAGCAACTGCCGGAACCGCTCGGCGTCCTGCTCCGTCATCCGCCCCTCGGGCGCCGCCCCCGGCCACTCGGCCGTCCTGTCGTCCATGCGTCCGACGCTAGGCGGAGGCGATCAACGGGCGATAAACGAGGGACTGGTGGGACGGCTGTGGCCCGCCACGCATCGACTGCGCGCGCCCGGCCCGCTTCGCTCCGGAACGATCGCGGCCCGTCGCGAAACTCGGCAACCGTACGCCGCTCCAGAGGAGTTGGGAGCTCGGGACGACTTGGCGTGTCCACGGAATGGTGGTTCAATGCCACCTGCGCAGCTTGTTAGGAAGGTTTCCTAACAAGCTCAAAGCGCGTGGCCACCGCACGGCCTCCTCCCCACCGAGAGGACGACTTCCCCATGCGTCGTAGCACCACCAGGACACTCATCTCCGGGGCCGCGCTCGCCGCCCTCCTCCTGCCCGTCGCCGCCACCCCCGCCGGAGCCCGCACCCCTGCCGGAGCCGCCACCGCCGCCGCCACCGCCGCAAAGCGGCAGGCCGCCGGCTTCCAGCACCCCGGTGTGCTGGTCGGCGCGGAGCAACTCGCCTTCGTCAAGGGCAAGCTGGACGCCGGAGCCGAACCCTGGACCTCCGCCTTCGCCGATCTGCGAGCGAGCAGGTACGCCTCGCTCGACTGGCAGCCCCGGCCGCGCGCCGACGTCGAGTGCGGCTCCAGCTCCCACCCCAACAACGGCTGCTCCGACGAGCGCGACGACGCGATGGCCGCGTACGCGCACGCGCTGCAGTGGGTGCTCACCAAGGACCAGCGGTACGCCGACAAGGCGATCCAGATCATGGACGCCTGGTCCGGTGTGATCCAGGAGCACACCAACAGCAACGCCCCGCTGCAGACCGGCTGGTCGGGCAACAACTGGGCGCGCGCCGCCGAGCTGATCCGCTACTCGGGCGCGGGCTGGTCGGCGGCCTCGGTCGACCGCTTCGCCACCATGCTGCGCACCGTCTACGTGCCGCTGCTGACCCCCGGCAGCCCGCGCAAGAACGGCAACTGGGAGCTGATCGAGACCGACGCCCTGATGGGCATCGCGGTCTTCCTGGACGACCGCGCACTGTTCGACCGGGCCGCCGAGCTGTGGCGCGGGCGCCTGCCCGCGTACGTCTACCTCTCCTCGGACGGCCAGCTACCGGTACCGCCGCCGAAGGCCGGGATCGAGGGCGAATCGGCGCTGGTCACGTACTGGAACGGCCAGTCGACCTTCGTGGACGGACTGTCGCAGGAGACCTGCCGGGACTTCGGCCACACCGGCTGGGGCCTGGAGGCCGCCGCCCAGGCCGCCGAGACGGCCCGGCTGCAGGGCCTCGACCTGTGGGGCGAGGGACGCGAACGACTGGTCAAGGC
Organism: Kitasatospora sp. NPDC101155; assembly: GCF_044768305.1. Classification (NCBI taxonomy): domain Bacteria; kingdom Bacillati; phylum Actinomycetota; class Actinomycetes; order Kitasatosporales; family Streptomycetaceae; genus Kitasatospora; species Kitasatospora sp. NPDC101155. The sequence continues at coordinate 140,678 of NZ_JBIWPN010000014.1, forward strand.
GCTGGAGTTCCACACCGCCTACGACAACGGCGCGAGCGCGCCGGACTGGCTGTGCGACGGCTCGGTGAACACCGGCCTCGGCCCGGCCGTGCAGCTCGCGTACAACGAGTACCACCTGCGCGAGGGCCTCCCGATGCCGCAGACCGAGCAGTACGTGGCCACGCACAGCCCGTTCGGGGCGAACTACTTCATCGGCTGGGAGACCCTGACCCACACCAGCGCGCCCTGACGGCCGGCCCCGTCACACCCCCGAACCCCCACGTCCCGCACCCCGCACCCCCACCACTGCCTCCGGCGGTCGCGCCGCCGGAGAAGGGAGCCATCCCCGTGCGCGTTTCCCGTACCCACCGCCTCGCCGCCACCGTCACCGTGGTCGCCGCCCTGGCCGCCGGCACCGCCTGCGCCGCGACCTCCGCGCAGGCCACGCCCGAGACCACGGCGAGCCGGCAGGCCACCGCCGCCCAGCGCGTGACCGCCGGCGGGCTCACCCCCGACCAGCGCCGCCGCGCCGACCAGCTGATCAGCGTCTTCGAGAACAGCACCACCGCGATCCAGTACGCCTACGCGGAGAACATCAACGACGGCCGTGGCGTCACCGCCGGCCGGGCCGGGTTCACCACCAACGACGGTGACGCCCTCAAGGTGGTCCGCGCCTACACCGCCGTCTCCCCCGACAACCCGCTGGCCCGCTTCATCCCCGAGCTGGAGCGCCTGGCCGCCGCCGGCAGCGGCGACACCGGCGGCCTGCCCGAGGGCGACTACATCGCCGCCTGGAAGCAGGCCGCCGAGGACCCGGCCTTCCGCCAGGTACAGGACGACCAGGTCGACCAGCGCTACTTCACCCCCGCCATGAGTCAGGCCGACCAGCTCGGCCTGACCACCGCCCTGGCCCGCGCCGAGCTCTACGACGCCTCCATCCAGCACGGCAACGGCAGCGAGTACGACGCCCTGCCCGCGCTCATCGACCGCACCGACGCCAAGGTCGGCACACCCTCGGCCGCCGGTGAACGGGCCTGGCTGGACGCCTTCTTCGACGTCCGGATCGACGACCTGAACAACCCGGCCAACTCCTCCACCGCCGACGAGTGGCGCAAGTCGGTCGACCGGGTGGAGTGCCTGCGCCGGATCGCCGCCACCGGCAACTACGACCTGGACGGCCCGTTCAGCATCACCGCCTTCGGCTCCGGGTACACCATCGGCTGACCCCCTCCCCTCGCCCCGGGGTCCGGGGATGTGGGACCCGGACCCCGGCTCCTGTCCGCCGAAACGTCAACGGCCGGACAGGGCAAGGCGACGCAAGGCAATGACGCAGGAATTGATCCTCCGCAGGGTGGACGTCACCGACGACCGCGCCACCCAGCAGCGCGCGCCCCGAGCCCGACGGCGCCCGACCGGCCCCCTCACGGTCGGGCGCCGCCCGGGGCACCGTCCAGAGCGCCGTCCAGGAGCAGCCGGGCGGCCTCCTTCGCGTCGGCGGCGGCGCCCGGGTCGCCGTGGATCGCCGCGGTGGTGATGGCCCCCTCGGCGAGCAGCGCGAGGTGGGCGGCGGTCGCGGGCGGGGCGCCGGCGGCCTCGACCAGGCCGGCCAGGTAGCCGGCGAACTCCTCCTTGTGATGGCGGGCCGCCGCCGCGACGGCGGGGGTGGTGGCGCCCAGCTCGCCGAAGGCGTTCACGAAGGCGCAGCCGCGGAAACCCGGCTCGGCGAACCACCGGCCGAGCCAGTCGAAGACCACGAGCACCTGGTCCCGGGGGGTGCCGCCGGCCCCGGCGACGTGGACGGCGAGGCTCGCCCGCCACCGCCCGTCCCGGCGCCGCAGATAGGCCTCGACCAGGTCGTTCTTGGACGGGAAGTGCTGGTAGACGCGGCGCAGCGTCATCCCGGAGGCGGCCCGGACGGCGTCCATGCCGACCGTCTGGACGCCCTGGCCGTAGAACAGCTCCTCGGCCGCGTCGAGGATGCGGGTCCGCGGGTCTTCGTGCTCCATCTGCCGTGCCCTTTGCGCGAGAACGATTGTTCTCCTAGGGTAGCCGGAGAAGCGAGAACGATCGTTCTCGCCGACGGAACGCCCGTTCTCAAGGAGCCGGACCGATGACCGAACAGCGCCCTCCCCTGCCCCCGTTCACCGAAGAGACCGCCCGCCGCAAGGTCCGGGCCGCCGAGGACGCCTGGAACACCCGTGACCCACAGCGGGTCTCGCTCGCGTACACACCGGACAGTCGCTGGCGCAACCGCGGCGAGTTCCTCACCGGCCGCGAGGCGATCACCGACTTCCTCACCCGCAAGTGGCGGCGCGAACTCGACTACCGCCTCGTCAAGGAACTGTGGGCGTACGACGGCGACCGCATCGCCGTCCGCTTCGCCTACGAGTGGCACGACGACAGCGGGCAGTGGTACCGCTCGTACGGCAACGAGAACTGGGAGTTCGACGGCGACGGCCTGATGGCCCGTCGGCTCGCCTCGATCAACGACCTGCCGATCACCGCCGCCGAGCGGCTCCTCCACTGGCCGCTCGGCCGCCGCCCCGACGACCACCCGGGGCTGACCGAGCTCGGTCTCTGAGCGGCCCGGGCCGCCGGGCCGCTCTGTCCCACGCCCTGTTTCACGCTCTGTTCCACGCCTGTGACACGGCGGGTATCGGGCGCGGACCTGGGACTGGGAACCTCCTTGTCGGAAGCGAACAGCACCACCCGAGGGGGACCTGGAAATGTCCGTGCGCAACAGATTCGGCAGCGCCGCCGCGATCGCCCTGATGACGACCGTCGGAGCCGTCCTGCTCTCCGCCTGCGGCCCCGACAACAGCGACCCCGGCTCCACCGCCGCCCCCAGCGCCCCCGGTACGGCGGCCCCGGGGACGGCGTCGCCGGGCGGCGGGTCGCACTCCGGCAGCCCCGCGCCGGGCGGCAAGGAGGTCAACGGCACCTCCGCGGCCAACCACCTCGTCATCAGCACGGGCACCAAGACCGTCGCGATGAACGGCACCACCGTCGACTTCGGCACGGTGGTCCGCGACCTCGCGTGGTCCCCCGACGGCAAGAAGGTCGTCTTCGTCAACGGCGACGGCGATCTGATGACCGCCAACCCGGACGGCAGCGGCAAGGCGCCCCTCGCCAAGGCTCCCAGCGGCGAGACCTGGTCCCACCCGACCTGGCAGCACGCCGACAAGGGGCCGAGCGACGGCGCGGTGCCCAACGAGACCGACCGCTTCAACAACATCGTCTTCGCGTCCAGCAAGGGCGGCACGCTGCGGCTGGAGTCGGTGCCCGCCAAGGGCGGCACCCCCCAGGTACTCACCCCGAGCAGCTCCGAGGGCGGCAGCGACAACGGCATCCCGCAGCCGCCGCAGACCGGCAACACCTGGCCCAGCGCGGGCGGCAAGCACGGCGAGATCGCGTACGCCAACACCCCGGCGAACGAGGTGTACATCTACGACGACTACATCCGGCCCTCGACCGGGGAGATGGCCAAGGGCTCGCAGCCGGCTCTGTCCCCCGACGGCGAGCACATCGTCTTCGTCCGCTCGGTGAACGGCCACGACCACCTGTTCACCCGCTCCACCGCCTACGACCAGAAGACCGAGAAGGACCTCACCCCCTCGGCCACCACGGACTACACCGAGCCCGCGTGGTCCCCCGACGGCAAGACCCTCGCGGCCCGCACCCCGGACGGCGTGAGCACCCTGCCGGCCGACGGCTCGGCGGCGCCGACCCAGATCTCCACCATCAAGGGCCTGCCCTCCTACCGGCCCTGAGCCCCGGTCGCCCGGGCCAGCTCGGCGCGCAGCTCGGCCAGGTGCTCGTCGGCCGACTCGTGCGGCAGGAACTCGACCACGTCGAGGAAGCGGAACAGCACCCGGGTCTCGGTGACCGCGTACTCGTAGTCACCGAACCCGACCACCGCGCCCGTCCCGCCGCGCGCCGCTCCGCGGACGGCGGCCGACGTCACCCCGTCCGCGGCGGGCTCGGCGGTCACCTTCCGGCGGGCGTTGGGCCGGGCCAGGTACGGGCAGACCATCGACGCGTACAGCATGCAGGAGCGGTGCCCCGGACCCTCCATGGTCGGCGCGAGGTTGCGGTACGGCCGCCCCGCCGCGATCGCCTCGGCGATCGCGGCGCTTTCGGCTGCGCCGACCACCCGCCAGACCGGTCCGCGCGCCATCAACCCACCGCACACCGAGCACCGGCGCTCCAGCGCGCAGTCGGCGCTGCGCCCGTAGTCCGTGAGCGCGAACTGCGGCTGCCCGTCCTGCCACGGCGTGATCGCCGGCACCGGATACCCCCGCCCGTCCTTGGGGCGCGCCCCCACCTCGTCCGGCATCGGCACTAGTTCGAATCGCACGCCCCTATCGATACCAGGCGGGTGCCTCGCCGGTCGACCCGTGGGCGTGACGGGGCATGCCCCGCGGGTCTTCGCCGGGCCCTACTCCTCTGCCGTCTCCTGCACGAGCATCACCTTCCGCAGCAGGTCCGACAGCGTCCGCCGCTCGTCCTCGGTCAGCACGCCCAGCAGCCGGTGCTCCTCCCGGCCGACCACGTCCAGGGCCTCCTGCCAGGCGGCGCGGCCGGCTTCCGTCAGCACGATGTCGACCTTCCGCCGGTCCTCCGTGGACGGGGTGCGCAGGACGAAGCCGCGGCGTTCCAGGGTTTCGAGGCGGCCGGTGACGGAGGCCGGGGCGAGGTTGAGGTCGGCGCGCAGGTCGGAGGGGGCGGCGTGGCCGCCGCGGCCGGCCAGCACGTGGAGGGTGTCGAACTCGTGCTTGTGCAGGCCGAAGTCGGAGACGCCCTGTTCACGGACGCGGCCGAGGTGACGGGTGAGCCGTGACATCCGGGTCACCGCGCCCTCGATGTCCGGGTCGAGGTCGGACAGCACCGGTAGCCAGCGGTCGAGGTGGCCGTCCGTCCAGTCGCGGGGCGCGGGCGGCTGCTGGGGAGGGTGCTCGGGCATGGGAGGAGTCTACAAAGGGCAGACCTGTCGCTACCGAAATATTCGTTGCCAAACTTTCGACACCGAAATACAGTTCCGCGCATGCCCCAACACCCCTTGCGCCTACCCGACTTCCGCCTGCTCTTCCTCGGCCGGACGGTCTCCACCCTCGGCGACGCCGTCGTACCCGCCGCCCTGGCCATCGCCATCACCCGCGCCACCGGCTCCTCCGGGGCGCTCGCCCTCGTCCTCGGCTGCGCGATGGTGCCCAGGCTGCTCCTGCTGCCCTTCGGCGGAGTGGTCGGCGACCGCTTCAACCCGCGCCTGGTCGCGCTCACCACCGACCTACTGCGGGCCGCCACCCAGCTGCTGGTCGGCCTCGAACTCCTCGGCGGCCACCCCGGCCTCGCCCACATCGCGGTCGCCGAGGCGATCGGCGGCGCCGCCTCCGCCTTCGCCATGCCGACCACCTCACCGCTGGTCACCGGCACCGTCCCGGGCGAGCACCGACTGCGCGCCAACGCCCTGCTCGGCTCGGCCACCAGCGCCGCCCGGCTCGGCGGCCCGGCGCTCGCCGGAGTGCTGGTGTACACCGCCGGGCCGGGCTGGGCCTTCGTCCTGGACGGCGTCTCCTTCCTGCTGAGCGCCGTCCTGCTTACCCGGATCGCCGTCGCCCACGTACCCGCCCGGTCGCGCTCGCTGCGCCGGGACCTCGCCGAGGGCTGGAGCGAGGTGCGCTCCCGGGACTGGTACTGGACCAGCCTGATCGCCCACGGGGTGTGGAACGGCACGAGCGCCGTCGCGCTCACCCTGGGCCCGCTGATCGCCGCCACCCGCCTGGGCGGGGACGGCGTCTGGGTGGCGATCACCCAGGCCGGGGCGGTCGGCCTGCTGCTGGGCTCGCTGCTCGCCGCGCGGGTCCGGCCCCGGCGCCCGGTGCTGGTCGGCAACCTCGCCCTCGCCCTGTACGGGCTGCCGCTGCTGGCGCTCGCCGTCCCGGCGCCCGCGCCCGTGACGGTGGCCGCGTACGGGGTGGCGACGGCCGGACTGGGCTTCCTCAACCCGGTCTGGGAGACGGTGGTCCAGCAGGACTTCCCGGCCCGGGTGCTGGCCCGGGTCACCTCCTACGACTGGCTGCTCTCGCTGGCCGCCGCGCCGCTCGGGTACGTGCTGGCGCCGCTGGCCGCCGACGCCTGGGGCAGCCGGGCGCCACTGCTGGCCGCGGCCGCGCTGGTGACCGCGGTGTGCGCCGGCACGGCGGCGGTGCCCGGGGTGCGTCGGCTCGGCGCCGACCGGGACGCGCCGGAACCGGCGGCCGTCGATCAGCCGCCGGTCCGGGTCAACTCCTAGGCCTGGAAAGTCAGTTCCAGATGCCGGTGATATCCGTGGCGTTCGCCGCGCTGCCCGCGTGGCCGCTCGCCCCGGAGAGGTCCTCCAGGGTGCGCAGCACGTTGTAGTGGTTGTAGGTGGTGGCCGAGCTGCTGCCCGGGGCGACGTGGGCGCCGTAGACCAGGGTCGGGATCCGGTTGCCGGACAGGCTGTTGTCCTCGTCGAAGGTGACGATCAGCAGGCTGTTGTGGCTCTGCGCCCAGGTGGCGTACGCGCCCAGGTTGTTCTGGATCCAGGTGTCACCCGTCTTGACCGAGCAGTCGTGCATGTCACTGCACAGGTTCGGCACCACGAAGGAGACGTTCGGCAGGGTGGTGTAGTCGGTCGGGAACTGCGCGAAGGTCATGGCGGTGTTCAGCGGGACGTTGCCGAAGCCGAACCAGGGGTTGTGCTTCTGCGCGTAGTTGCCGCTGCTGCAGACCGTGCTGCCCTGGCTGGGCAGGGACTCGTTGTAGCTGGCCCAGGTCTTCCCGGCGGCGGCCACCTCGGAGGCCAGGTTCGGGGCCTGGAAGCCGCCGACCGTCACGCAGCTGTCGTCGACCCTGCCCTGGGTGGAGCCGGAGAACAGGGCGTAGTAGTTCGGCTCGCTGGGGTGGGTGATGGCGAAGGACCGGGTGAGGTTGGCGCCGCCCGCCTTCAGGGTGTTGTTGATGTACGCCGCACTGCTGCTGCCGATGATCTGGCTGTAGGAGTGGTTCTCCATCACCACCACCACGATGTGGTCGGGCGTGGGCAGCGCGGCGGCCTGCGCGGTGGTGGCGGTCGCCGCCCAGAGTCCGGCGGAGGCGGCGACCAGGGCGGCGGCCGAGCCGAGCGCGGTCGCGGTACGGCGGGAACGGCGGCGGCGGGGGGTGGCGGTCTGGGGGGCTTCGTTCAGCGGGGCGTCGTTCAACAGGGCGTCGTTCGGGATCTTCGCGGACGAAGTCATGACGGATCCTCGGGTGGAGGGCGGCCCCGAAGGGCCGCCCGGCTCGGGGGAGGTGACGGACTGTCGTGCTCTTGCGAACGGCCTAGTACGGGGTGCCGTTGGCGAAGTCGGTGTTGAAGTTCGTCTCGACGGTGTTGAGCACCCCGGAGTCCGAGACGATCAGGCCCAGCTCGCGGTTGTTGTTCAGCGAGTTGTCGGAGAAGTTCTCCGAGCCGGCGAACACCTTGGCCGAGGGGGTGCCGTAGTCGGCGACGATGGCCTTGGCGTGGATGTACAGGCCGGTGGTCGAGGAGTAGGTGACCACCTGGGCGCCGGCCGTGGTCACCTGGTCGAAGTAGGAGCCGTACGAACTCGGGTTCATGCCGACGACCCGCACGGTCACGCCGCGGTTGGCGGCGGCGGTGATCGCGTCCACCAGGGCCTGGTCGCCGAACTCCAGCTCCTCGACGTCCAGCGAGGTCTGCGCGCCGTTGATCAGCGCCAGCAGGCGGTCCTGCGAGTCGGTGGGCGACCAGACCAGGCTGTCGCCGTCGGAGGGGGTGGTCGAGGTCTTGGCGTAGTCCGCGGCGAAGACCTGCTCGATCGCGTTGACGTCGTTGGCGTCGGTGTCGAAGACGCCGTAGTCGCGACTGCTGGAGTAGTAGGTGGCGTCCAGGTTCCCGGTCAGGATCAGGGACTTGGCGCCGTCCACGGTGACGGTCTTCTGGTGGGTGTAGACGAACGCCGAGGAGGAGTACGTCACGCCCACACCGGCGGCCTTCAGCGCGTTGTAGGCGGAGCCGTTGACCGAGGTGTGCTGGCCGTCCAGGATCACCCGGACCTTGACGCCGGCGCGCTGACGGGCGATCAGGTCGTTGACGGCCGTCGTGTCGCGCAGCTCGTACATGGTGACGTCGACGGTCTTGGTCGCCGAGTTGATCAGGTTGTAGACCACCGAGTGGTCCTGGTCGGGGAAGACGACCGCGGTGTACGTGCCGGCGGCGTGGGCGGTGCCGGTGGCGGATATCAGGCCGGCGCCGGCGAGCAGCAGGGCGCCGGCACGGCGCGCGAAGGTGGCCAGGGTCATGGGGGACTCCATGGTCAGTGAGGGAAGTGAGGGGATGCGAGGGGGCCGGTGCGTCGCACCGGAAGGCGAACGAAGCGCCCGAACAGCATGGCTGCGCGGCAGTCAACGCGGGTAGATGACGGCGGGTAAAACCTTGCCCCCAGGCCGGGAAACGAATGGTGCACATGCCAAACCGGGCCGACAACGGACGATGTGGACGGTCCGGTTCACATTGCCACCGGCCGCCCGGACCGGTGGTAGTGATCTTCGAGCAGCGCACCGGACACCGCGTCAGTTCACGAGAGAACCGAGGAACATGGCGAAGACCAGCCTGCTGCATCCCCTCGCGGTGGCCGCCGCCGCTGCCGTCCTGGCGGCGACCGGAACCGTACCGGCCCTGGCCGCCGACCGGGACGGCGCCGCGCTGCCCGTCCCGGACACCGCCGGGGTGCTCAGCGCACTTCAGGCCACCATGCGTGCGGGCGCCCCGGGCGCCTTCGCGGTCATCCGCGACCACGACGAGGACGAGAGGACGCGCTCCCTGTCCGTCGGCCAGGCCAACCTGGACGGGACCCCGATGAACTCCTCGTGGAGGTTCCGGGTCGGCAGCAACAGCAAGATGTTCGCGGCCGTTCTCGTGATGCAGCTGGCGGAGGAGGGCCGGATCGACCTCGACAAGCCGCTGCGCGACTACCTGCCGGCCGGCACCCTCCCGGGCAGCTGGACCATGACGAGCCGTCAGGTGATGGAGCACCGCGCGGGCGTCTACGACCACACCAACGACCTGCTGGAACAGCCGGGCGAGGAGACCACCAGCGCCTTCGAGGCCCGCATCCGCACCAATGTGTACCAGCCGGCCGACCTGGTCGCGATGTCCGTCAAGCACGGCCAGCAGTACACCCCGGGCAGCCGCTACTCATACTCCAGCACCGACTTCGTGCTGATGGGCCTCGCCATCGAGCACCTCACCGGCCGCCCGTACGCGGACGTGCTGCGCGAGCGGATCATCGAGCCGCTGGGCCTGGAGAAGACCTCCTTCGTCGTGCCCGACCAGCGGATCGAGGGCGCGCACGTCACCGGCTACCTCACCAACGACGACCGCACCAGGCCGCTGCTGGACTCCACCGAGCAGACCGCCTCCTGGCTGTGGAGCGCCGGTGGGGTCATCTCCTCCGCCGGGGACCTCGACCGCTTCCTCACCGCGCTGATGGCCGGCAGCAACGGCGGACTCAGCTCGGACGCCTCGCTGCAGCAGATGGAGGCCGCGCTGCCGACGCCTGCCGCGAAGATCAGCTACGGGCTGGGGCTGCGCCGCATCTCGCTCTCCTGCGGCGACGTGTACGGGCACGGCGGCATCGTCCAGGGCTACCAGACCCAGTCCTTCACCACCCCGGACGGGAAGCGCAGCGTGGTCGTGTTCGCCAACGCCTCCAACAACGGCACGGTGACCCAGGGTCTGATGAGCGCGCTGGAGCCGGCCTTCTGCGGGAAGAAGCCGGCCGCCGCGCCGCGCACGGCCTTCGCGCCGCAGGACGGCGACTACCAGGGCCTCCCGGTGGTCGAGGACACCCGGATCTGACACCGGGATCTGACGCCCGGATCCGATCCCCCCGCCGCCCCGGACCGGCCTCGCCAGCGGCGGGACCCGGCCGGGGCGGTTGCCGTCCGCGCTCAGGTCGGTGAGCGCCCAGGCCCGCTGCTCGCGGTCGCCCTGGGCTCCGGCCGACTCCAGGGGCTGCCCGGCCCGCGAGCCGACCGGCCGGAAGTCACCGGCCGACCGGCGCGTACCCGTGCTCCGCCGCCAGGACCGGCCGCAGCGCCCGGATCGCGTAGAAGTTCCGGGACTTGACCGTCCCCGGCGGCACTCCCAGCCTGGCCGAGGCCTCCTGCACCGAGCGGTCCTTCAGGTGCAGTTCGACCAGCACCTCACGGTGGTGCTTCTGCACCCGCCGCAGCGCCAGGGCGATGTCCCGGGCGACCACCACCTGCTCGTACGGGTCCTCGACGAGCGGCCGGTCCTCCAGCGGCTCGCCGATCACCTCCTTGGCGCGGGCGGCGGCCATCCGGTAGTGGTCGATCGCGATCCGCCGGGCCACCGTGAACAGCCAGGGTCGGCTCTGCTCGGGGCCTTTGGTCAGCGCCTCCGGGTGCTGCCAGGCCCGCAGCAGGGTCTCCTGCAGGATGTCCTCCGCCTTGCCCCGGTCACCGCCGGTGGCCCGCAACAGGGCCCGCAGCAGGTAGCCACCGTGCAGCCGGTGGATCTCGGCCAGGGTGTCGGGGTCGAGGGTCGGTCGGGCCGGGCCCGGCTCGGGTGCCGCGGCCACGACGGCCGACGGCCCGACGGGTGGCTGGATGACGGGCGTGGGCTGGGCGACTGGCGGCTTCGGCACGCGCTACCTCTCAGGTCGGGCAAGGGCACATGGCAGGGCTTCCGCCGTACGTCCCCCGTGGCGGGCAGACAGCAGCCTGCCGGGCGCCGCCAAGGACCCGCCAACGATCCGCCAACGCCCAGACCTGCGGGCACCGGGCCCGCCGCCGGGTGCCACCGCTCAGCCCTCGTCGAGCTCCCGCACCAGCTCCTGGACGCCGTCCTCGCCCCGGTGCTCGATCAGCACCGCGACCCACCCCGCCAGCCGTTCCCGCTCGGCCGTCGTCCACCCCGGCGCGGACGGGTGCACGTCCACCACCAGCGACCTCGACACGGCCAGCAGCCCCGGCGTCGGCTCCGGCCGCCGCTGCCGCTCCGGCAGTGCCCGCAGCGCCAGCCGCCGGGCGACGGACGTCACCTCGGCCGCGGTGCCCCCCGGCACCGCCAGCGCGGGCGGCCCCGGCACCTCCGGCGCGCCCATCCGCACCAGGGCCGCGATGTACGCCCGCACCTCGGCGCCGTCCGCATCCATCCCGTGTTCCTCCCCCGTCCCGTTCCGTCCCGCTCTACGTGGCCTCCGCCGACCGGGGTTCAGCCACAGCGCGGCGGCGGTCACCCGTCAGTACGGGTGCGGCCGGAAGCCGCCGACGACCACGACGGAGGCGACCGTTCCGTCCGCCGCCCGGCCGAGCCAGACCGCATTGTCCTCGTCCGCCGTGAAGGTCACGAGGTCGGCCCCGAGTCCGTCGTGGCTCACCCGCTCGAACGAGCCGTCGTGCACCTGCTCCCGCTCCTGCGCGGTGTCGAGACCGGTACGCAGGTCCCGCCAGAACTGACCGCGTCCAACAGCATCCGTTCGTCCTCGCCCGCCGCCAGGCGGGCATCCACCGTGTACGTCATACCGCGAGCGTAGACAACCCCACCGACAGCCGACGGCCGGCCGGGGCGGGTGCCCCCGGCCGGCCGTCGGCGCGCGGTAGTGGCTACTTCTTCGTCTGCGCCACCGGCGTCTGGTACGGGTGGTGGTGCGTGCCGCCGACGTGCAGCTCCTCGTCCGGCTTCCCGGCGAGCTTGGGCAGCACGTGGGTGCCGTACGGGTCGGTGACCGTGATCGCGGTGCCGTTGCGGTGCACCTCGTGCGGCGAGCCGATCGAGTACGAGGCGAGCGCGATCCCGGTGCTCGGGGTCGGGCCGGCACTGGTGGCGGTGCCGAAGGCGGCGGAGGTCAGGGTCAGGCTGGTCGGCGCGGCGCCGAGGGTGAGGTAGCCGGACTGCTCGCCGCCGTACACCGAGCCGAAGGCGGCGCCCCCGGTCACGGTGGTGCCGGCCGGGACGGTGACCGGCACGGTGGTGCCGGCCGGGCCCTGGACGGTGACGGCGCCGCCCTGGATGTAGCCGCTGACGGTGCCGGCGGTCAGGGTCTGCTGCCAGGCGGTCTGCTGCTGCAGGGTGCTGCCGGCGTCGGTGAGGGTCTGGTTGACCACCGGGGTGTCCGGGGTGAACCAGCCGCGGTAGGTGGAAAGGATGCCGGTCAGGGTCTGCAGGGCGAGCCGGTCGTCGGTCAGGTTCGACTGGTGCATGAAGAACGGGCGCGGGTCGTTGCTGAGCACGTACCCGAGGGTGATCTTCTCCTGCATCGGCAGGACGTAGCTCGCCCAGCCGGTGTTCAGGTCGAGCGGCGTGATGCAGGTGGTGGTGGTCGGGTTGGCCTCGCAGTTGCCGCTGCCGCCGTTCGCCTTGGAGGTGTAGAGCCAGTTGTACTCGCTCACCTCGTCGGGCTGGGTGGAGACGTTGTAGAAGACGTTGATCGGGTGGCGCGGCACGCCGAGCGCCGAGGCGATCTGCCGCTGGCCGGTCTCCCGGGAGGCGTCCACGCCGAGCCACTGGATGTTGTTCTGGCTGAGCGCGGCGAGGAAGTTCGGGTTGTCGTTGGGCTGTTGCGGCAGCATCACGGTGCCGGAGTGCTCACCGGCCACCAACTCGCCCGGCCTGAACGGAAGTCCGTTGGCCTGACCGAACTGGATGTTCTGCTGGACCTGGCTGTTGACGGTGGCCCGGTCGACGTACTGGATCGCGCCGGTGGAGTCGGTCTGGCACTTCCACGGAATCACGGTGAAGTTCTGCACGCAGCCCAGGAACGGGTGCTGGTAGGTGTGGTTGAGCCACCAGAAGCTGTTCTTGTTCGCCAGCAGGGCGGTGGTCAGCGGGTCGGTGCCGCCGTTGGCCGCCGCGTAGTCCAGGCTGGGGCCGCCGTTGAACAGGAAGTCCAGGGTGTAGTTGTTCTGCTGCTGCCAGGCGACGGTGGCGGTGACGTCCGCCGGGGTCATCCGGATCGGCGTGGTGGCCGGCACGCTGCCGACGCAGTCGCCCTCCCCCGGGGTGCAGTTGCCGACCTGGCTCCACCGGGCGTTGGCGTTGAAGAGGTCGTCGATGTGGGCCGAGAAGTAGTTGCGCCAGTACCCCAGGTGGACGCCCTTGGTGACCCAGTCCACGATGCCGTGCGCCAGCAGCCGGTACTGCTGCTGGTAGTAGTTGTAGGCGAAGGTCAGCACCAACTGCTGGCGCCCGCCGGAGGTGTAGACCCCGGCGAGGGTGCCCTGGGTGGTGGTGCCGGGCACCGTCTCGGTCAGGTACGGCTCGAAGTGCGAGCCGGTGGCCGGATTGTCGGGCAGCGGGGTGGTCAGGTAGCCGTACGAGCCGTTCCCGCCGGGAGTGCCCTCGAAGGGGACCGGGCCGTTCAGGTAGCGGAAGGCGTCCGCACGGGCGGAGGCGGTCGCCGTCGCGCTGGTGCCGTCCAGCGAGCCCGACCAACTCGGCGCGTTCAGACCGGTGTTGGTTCCGGGCCAGACGTAGGCGTCCACCTGCCGGACCTGGTAGCCCTGCTCGTAGCCGGCCAGGGTGCTCAGCTCGGCCGCGGAGAGCTGGGACGGGGCGTCGTTGGGCAGCACGACGCCCTCGAAGTGCCCGTGCGGGGTGCCATCGGCCAGGGTGTCGGCCAGGAAGCCGGCCGTGATCGTGGCCCTGCCGGTGCTGGTGAGGTCGATGACGGTGGTGGGCACGCCCTCGGCGGCCAGCTGCTGCCGGATCCCCTCGACCCAGGGGTTGCCGTCGGTGACCACCAGGACGTTCAGGTCCACCCGTGATGTCGCGGCCGAGGCCGGGACGACGGCGGCCAACCCGATCACCGCAGTGGCGACGGCCAGCGCGACGGCGGGGAGGAAGCGGAAGGCTCTCACGCGAAAGGCCCCTGCGGTATTGCGGTGAGTCGACTCATGGGAGCTGATAATGCCCGGCCGGACAGGGCCCGCGCAGCAGGCTGGGAACAAGGTTTGCCAAGGTCTGGGGAATTACTGGAAGAAGGTGCGGCCAGGATGCGCACCCGTCAATGTCAGGAGGGTGAACGACAATTGATGAGGGCCTGGTCGAACGGCTCTGACCAGCCATTTTCCCGCACCGGGCCGCACCGGCCGGGGATTCTGGCGGGCCCCTGACAATGCCGCCCGAGCACGCGGATTTCCCGTCCGCCACCGCACGACCGGAATACCGGTCAGGTCAATTCCGGCGCCCGGTCCGCCGCTCAGCGGAGCCGCCCCGGCCCGGTGCTCGCGTTCAGCCGGGCCCGAACGGCGTCGGCGTCACGGTGCTGCAGGTCTTCGAGGATGGCGAGGCTCCGGTTCCAGGAACCCCGGGCGGCCTCGACGTCACCGAGTGCGAGGTGGGTGTCGCCGATGTGGGTGTGGATGTCGGCCTGGAGGAAGTAGTCGCCGACGGCCTGACGCAGGCGCAGCGACTCGCGGTAGGCGGGGAGCGCCTCGTGGTACTCGCCCAGGTGGTGGTGGATGAAGCCGATGCTGTCCCAGATGGACGACTGGCCGGGGAGGTTGCCGGTGTCGCGGGCCAGGTCCAGTCCGCGCCGGCAGTACGGGAGCGCCTCCCGCAGCTCGCCCTGCTGCGCCAGGTACCAGCCGATGCTGTTGAGCGCGAGGGCCTGCCCGGAGGGGTCGCCGATGGCCTGGAAGAGCTCCAGGGCCCGGCGGGACTCGGCCACCGCCTCGGCGTCGGCGTGCTCCTCGCCGTGGGCGATGGCGAGGTCGAGCCGGGTCCTGCCCTCGCGCGGGCGGTCCCCGAGCGCCTCGAAGAGTTCGAGGGCCTGGCGCAGTTCGCGTTGGGCCTGGGGCTGGCGGCCCTGGGAGCGGTGCACCTGGCCGAGCCAGCGGTGCGCGTGCGCCTGCCGGCGGAGGTCCCCGGTGCGTTCGGCGGCGGCCAGCGCGGTCTCGCTCGCCCGCTGCCACTGCTGCCACAGCCCCGACTTGAGCAGGTAGGCGACCTGCGCGCCGACGAGCTGCCAGGCGTGGACGTCGGCGCCCGCCCGGTGGGCCGAGTCGACGATCCGCTCCAGCACCGATTGCTCGTCCCGGTACCAGTCGAGCGCCTGCCGGCGGTCGGCGAGGACCTCGGGAGCCGCCCCGGCGGCCGGTTCCGCGAGGTCGAGCGACTGCCAGTTGGCGTCGTCGGCGTAGGCGAGGCAGCCGGCGCGGTGTGCGGTGTGGAGGTAGTGGTCGAGCATCCGCAGCGTCGCCTCGGCCTGCCCCTGCGGCGACTCCAGGGCGGCCACCTGCTCGGCGGCGTAGACGCGCAGCAGGTCGTGGAAGGTGTACCGGCCCCGCTCCGGCGCGGTGATCAGATGGGCACGGTGCAGGTCCTCCAGCAGGGCGCGGGTCTCGGACAACGGCAGACCCGCGAGGCTCGCGGCCGCCGCCGCGCTGACGTGCGGGCCCGGGTGCAGGCCGAGCAGCCGGAACAGGCGGGCGGCCTGCGGAGCCAGCGCGCGGTAGGACCAGGAGAGCACCACCCGGACGTCGGCGTGGCTGTCACCGGCCGACAGGAGGTCCAGGCGCGCCTGGGAGTCCCGCAGTTCGTGCGCCCACACGCCGAGCGGGGTGCCGGGGTGGTCGGCCGCCCGTGCGGCGGCGATGTTCAGGGCCAGCGGCAGCCGGGCACAGAGCTCGATCAACTCGTCGGCCGCGTCCGGCTGGTCCTCGACCACCGCGGCGCCCAGGCGGCGGGCGAGCAGTTCGCGCGCCTCCGCACCGGAGAGCACGTCCAAAGCCAGCGGGACGGCGCCGTCCAGGGCGACCAGCCCGGGCAGCCGGTTCCTGCTGGTCACCACGACCAGGCAGGTGTTGGAGCCGGGCAGCAGCGGGCGGACCTGTTCCGCCTCGCGGGCGTTGTCGAGGACGATCAGCGTCCGGGTGCCGGCCAGCCGGCTGCGCAGGAGCGCGAGCTGCCCGTCCGGGTCGGCGGGGACGCGCAGCGCGGGAACGCCCAGCGCGTCCAGGAAGCCGCGCGCCACGTCGGCGGCGTCGACCGGGGCGCGGTCGGGGTCGAACCCGCGCAGGTTGGCGAAGAGTTGACCGTCGGGGAAGCGGTCGGCCACCCGGTGGGCGAAGTGCACGGCCAAGGTGGTCTTGCCCACGCCCGCGGTACCGGCGATCGCCGAGATCACCACCGCGCCGCAGCCGGGGGTCACGTCGGCCAGCAGCTCGTCGAGCGCCTGGAGCTCGCGGGCACGCCCGGTGAAGTGCCGGATGGCCATGGGCAGCTGCTGCGGGCTGCTCGACCCGGCCGGGCCGGAGGACAGGACCGGGGGAAGGGGCGGGAGGGCCGCGGCTCCGGGGGTCGGCTCCGCCGCCGGAGCGTCCGGTCCGTCCGACCCGGCCGAGCGCTGTGGGTCCGTGTCCCGTGCCGCCGCCAGCCACCGGGTACGGGTGTCCTGGTCGACGCCGAGGGCTTCGGCGAGCCGCACCACCGAGGACAGTCGGGGTCGGCGCCCGCCCGCCTCCAGGGCGCTGATCGATCGCGCCGACACCCCCGAGCGCTCCGCGAGCTCGTCCTGGCTCCACCCCGCCGACAGTCGTCGCTCCCGCAACAGCTCGGCGAAAACAGCAGCCCCCACTCATCCCCCTGGTCCCCTGCGAACCGTGCCGACGTCTGCCCGGCCGGCGCTGATCGCGAACGAGAGTAGCCCGACGCACGCCCAAGTGTCAGGTCAACGTCAGGTCAACGTCGTGGTCGCCCCGGCCCCACCACGGCGATGATGAGCGCCGAACGGCCCCGTCCGAGGAGGAAGACTTGAACGCTCGCAGGGCCGCTTCGCGTCCGACCAGGGGTTCGGCCCGGATGACGGCGGTCGCCGTCGCCCTCGCGGCGCTAGGCACGGTCGACGCTCCGGCCGCCCCGGCCACCCCGTCGGCCCGCCCCGGCCCCGTACCGGTCGAGGAGGTCAGGACCGCAGCCGGGGTCCTCACCGTCTACCGCTCGGCCGGCCGGCCGCAAACCGTCGCCCCCGCCCCGGGCGACGGCGACGCCACGCCGCCCACCTGGGCCACCACCTGCAACGGCGTCAACCCCAAGGTCTGCTTCGCGGTCGACGGCAGCGGCTACTACGTCCGCACCATGGAGAACAGCACCTACTACGGTGCGAGCACCTGGGCCGACATCCAGATCAAGAGCCCTTCCGGGGCCGTCGTGACGGGGACGAGCTTCCACGTGACCGGCGGCACCTGGTACACCACGACCTACACGCCGAACGGCTACGTCACCGCCGGCTGGTGGTGCGGCTTCAGCGACGCCAACGGCGGCGTGTACACCGGCAGTTGCATCAATGTGAGCAACTGATCCACAGACCGACGGGCCGCCCCGGGGCGCCGCCCGTCGACCGGCCGCCGGCCCCGGCCACCGGGGGGCCCCCGCGAGCCGCCCGGACCCCCCCGCGCCGCCACCCCGCGGGGGGCGCGCCGCCGCCCCGAAACCCCCCCCCCCCCCCGCGGGCCCCCCCGGGGCCCCCCCCGCCCCCCGGCCCGCGCGCCGCGCCAGGGGGGTTCCCGGGGCTCGCGCCCGGATCCGCTCAGCGCGGCATCGCGGCGAGGGCCGCGCGCGCGACCTTCACCGCCTCCGCCTCGCAGCCCTGCGCCGGGTGCTCCTTGCCGCCGATGCCGACGGACAGGCCCAGGTTGCCGTCGCGGACCACCAGCGAACACCCCGCTCCGCTCCCCGACGAGTCCCAGTACGCTTCGTCGCCGATCCCGAGCCCGCTCTCGCGCCGCTTGCCCTTGGCCGCGTGGGCGAAGTCCTTGCGCTGCGTCTGCGTGGCGTTGCCGCTGCTTCCGGCGCTGCGCTGCAACTCCCACTGGAGGGAGGCGGAGGGCGTCTGATCCCAGTAACGCTGCCCGGCGACGACGGTCGAGCCGTACCAGGAGCAGTTGATCCGGGCGTAGGTGGACTGCTCCAGGTAGCGGTTCCGGAGTTGGCATCCTCCCCCGGCTAGAGCCGGGGGATTCCTCCCGCGCCTGCGGCACGGACACCCGCGGGTCGCAGGTCGCCGAGGCGGGTTCCCCGTTCGACGGGCCGTGCCTGGCGCGGGATCGCCACACCAGGACTGACCGGCCCTCCAGGGGCGTTTGGCCTGTCCGCCTGCCCGGCGGCCAGGATGTTCCGAGCAGCATTGAGGTCACGGTCATGCAGCACACCACACGCACCACAGGCCCATTCGCGCACCGCGAGGGGTTTGGGTCCGTCGCGGTGTCCGCACTCCGAGCAGAGCTGGGACGACGGGAACGCGCGGTGCACGACGTGGACGGTGCGTCCGTACCGGGCTGCTTTCTCTTCGAGAAGACGGCAGAAGGTGGACCATCCGGCGTCGTGGACGGTCGAACTCGCGCCCCAGCTCCACCAGCGTCCCGGCACGCTCCCGCCACAACTCGACGAAGCCCGGATTCCCGCGGCCGTAGGTGAGCAGGGGGTCGATGACGGCGTCGACCACATCGCGCACGGTCCTGCGCCCACGCTCGCGCAGCCGGGTGATGATCTGCCCGCGCAGCTCCACCGGGTGACGCTGCAGCAGCTCGGTCTCCACCGCGAGGCGGTCGCCGAAGTAGTGGTAGACGAACGCGGTCGGGATGCCGGCCCGCTCGCCGATCGCTCTGAGGGTCGCCGCCTCGTGGCCCTGTTCGGCGAGGATCGCCTCGGCGGCGCCGAGGATCGCCCGCCTGCGCTCGACCCCGCGGCGCTGGGTCGTCGGACGGGCCGGCGCCCGGTCGGACGGATTCTTCTCGAACTCGGTTCGGGATCGTACCAGTTGCCGTTTCACTCCCCCTTGCCAGGAGAGGGTTCAGATGACTCACGCACACCGCGGCACGGGACCTCAGCGCCGAGGGCCATTCGGCGCTCCCGCTCGAAGCGCGTGACCGGATCGGCGGCCGCACCTGCCTCGGCGAGGCCTTCGGCCGCCCGGGCTGGATCCTCGCGCTCGATCTCACCAGTCCCCCGCCGCACCGATACAACCTGACCACAACTGAGCCCGCCCCTCCGGAAGTTGTCCAGTGGGGCGGACGTCTTTGTTACCCACATCACGTTCGGAGTTCGGGCAAGGGTTCACCAAGAGCAGGTAACGTTTCGGCGTCGGCACGACGAGTACGACGTCGGGAGTCCAGTGGTGGTACGGCGAGTTGCGGCAGCAGTGGTTCTGCTGACCTTTGCCGTCTTCATGCTGCTGCTGACCCCCAAGGCCGCGTCGGCCGTCCCGCGCCCGATGTGCGCGATGGCCCCCGAGAAGGAGGCCGAGCAGCGCAAGCTGCGCGGCTCGCTCGACGCGCCGCCGGAGGAGGCCGACACCTCGGCTCACCTGGACGCGGTGACCGCGCCCGTCCTGGCTCCGCGCCGGGCCCAGCTGATCGACGAACCGGCCCCCGCCCGCGAGACTGTGGACGTCACGGCGACGGCCGCGGAATCCGACACCCCGGCCCGCGCCGCCCATCCGCAAAGAGCGAGAGAGGCCTGGAGCCCCGCCTCCGCGCTCACCCCCGACGCCACCACCCTGCAGACCTTCCGCTGCTGACAGGCGGCGTGTGGCCCGCACGCTCCCACGACGGCCTCCGCACCGTGCCTTCGCCACGGTGTGACGGTCGGTCACCCATGACCGCCCGAGGTTGAGGCCCGGTCGTCGGGCATGTGCCGCACGCACTCTTCGCGTCCCTGTACCGCTCCCCGCCGAGCCACCCCGCTCGGCCCGGTGAGCACACGAAGAGCCACGAGGACGAATTCATGCAGACCCTCATCGAGCACGCCCGTACGTTCCCCGCCGCGCTCTCCGAGCGACGGGAGGAGTTCGCCCGGCTGGCCAACGGCCAGCGACCGCAAGCCCTGTTCATCTCCTGCTCCGACTCCCGGGTGATCCCGTCGATGTTCACCGGGGCCCGCCCCGGTGACCTCTTCGAACTGCGGACCGCGGGCAACATCGTCCCCCGCTACCGGGCCCAGGCCGGCGCCTGCGGTGTCGCGGGCTCCCTGGAGTTCGCCGTCCAGGCCCTGGGCGTGCCGGACATCGTGGTGTGCGGCCACTCGCACTGCGGTGCCGTCCAGGGCCTGGTCCGCGAGCAGGGGGTCGCGAGCATGCCCCTGGTGGGACGCTGGCTGGCCTGGGCCGGGCACCGGCCGGATGCGGACGGGACCGCGCGGGCGCAGGGCCCGGCGGAAGCCCAGGGCTCCGCGCCCGACCTGGTCGCCGTCACCCAGCAGCACGTGCTGACCCAGCTGGACCACCTGCGCAGCTACCCGTTCGTCGCCCGCCGCCTGGCGGCCGGCCGACTGCGGCTGCACGCCTGGTACTACACCGTCGAGACCGGCGCGGTCCAGGCCTGGAAGCCCGCCAGCGGCGCGTTCCAGGCGCTGTAGGCCGCCACCCGACCCCTCCGGCCGCTCCCGGCCACGGCACCCACCGCGCCCGTGCGCGGCGGGTGCCCCCTCCACGACGTTCCCTCCTTCGAACAGAGAACGCCCATGACTTCCTCCCTCGCCACGCTGCGCTCCGCGCTGCGCACCGACGTCACGTCCTCCCTCGTCGTCTTCCTGGTCGCCCTGCCACTGTGCGTGGGCGTCGCCGTCGCCTCCGGCGTCCCGGCCGAACTCGGCCTGATCACCGGCATCGTCGGCGGACTGATCACCGGGCTGCTGCCCGGCAGCAGCCTCCAGGTCAGCGGGCCGGCCGCCGGCCTGACCGTGCTGGTCCTCAGCCTGGTGCAGGACTACGGGCTGAGCGCCCTCGGTGTGGTCGTCCTGGCCACCGGGCTGCTGCAACTGGCCCTCGGCGCACTCAAGTTGGGCCGCTTCTTCCGCGCGATCTCACTGTCCGTGGTGCACGGCATGCTGGCCGGCATCGGGCTCGTCCTGGTCGCCGGGCAGGTCTACGCGCTCGCCGACGGCAAGGCACCCGGAACGGGGCCGGCCAAGCTGGCCGGGCTGCCCCAACTCGCCCTGGACGTCGCCCGGTCCGGCCCCGCGCTCACCGCCGTCGGCATCGGCGCCGGCACCGTCCTGATCATGGTGCTGTGGAAGAAGCTGCCCGGCCGGGCCCAGCTGCTGCCCGGCCCGCTCGTCGCGGTCGGCGCCGCGACCGCCGCCACCGTCCTGTTCGACCTGCCGGTCAAGCGGGTGGAGGTGAAGGGCCTGCTGGCAGCCGTCCAGCCGCCCGGCGGGGCCGACTTCGCCCGGCTGACCGAGGTCGGCCTGCTGACCACCGTCATCGCCTTCACCCTGATCGCCTCCGCCGAGTCCCTGTTCAGCGCCGCCGCCGTCGACCGGCTGCACGACGGGCCGAAGACGGACTACGACAAGGAGCTGATGGCCCAGGGCGCGGGCAACACCGTGTGCGGGCTGCTCGGCGCGCTGCCGATGACCGCGGTGATCGTGCGCAGCGCCGCCAACGTCCAGGCCGGCGCCAGGACCAAGGTCTCGCGCGTGCTGCACGGCGTCTGGCTGCTGCTGTTCGCCGCCCTGCTCCCCGCCGCACTCGGCATGATCCCGGTGGCCGCGCTGGCGGGCGTGCTGGTCCACGCCGGGTTCAAGCTGCTGCCGGTCAAGGAACTCGGGCCGCTGTGGCGCGAACACCGCGGTGAGGCGGTCGTCCTGGTGGTCACCGCCGGGGCGATCCTGGTCACCGACATGTTCGAGGGTGTGCTGATCGGCCTCGCCCTGGCGGTGGTCAAGGCCGCCTGGGAGACTTCGCGGGTCCACATCGAGGTGGAGGAGCCGGGCGAGGGCCTGGTGCGGGTCCGGATCTTCGGCAACGCCACCTTCCTGCGCCTGCCCCGCATCCTCGACACCCTGGAGCGGCTCCCCACCGACCGGCCGATCGAGCTCGACCTGGCCGCGCTGCGCCACCTCGACCACGCCTGCATGAGCGCCCTGCAGACCTGGTCCGACCAGCACAACGCCCGCACCGTCCAGCCCGACCGGACGGCCGTGACCGCCTGACCGCCTGACCGCCTGACACCGGGGCCCTTGGGGCGGCACCCCCGTCCGCCCGACGGGTCCCGGTCCCGGTCGTCCCAGCTGGCTGAACCGGCTCAGCCTGCGCGGGAGGTCGGCGTCGTGGCGACGGTCGGGGGCACGGGCAACGGCGCGGCGGCGGCGCGAGCGGCCGGGTCGGTGACCACGCCCGTGCAGCCGTCGCCGCCCTTCTGGTGGCCGCACACCCGCAGGGTGGTGTCGCCCGGGCTGGCGTCGACCATCACCGAGTAGTTGTCGTAGCCCCAGTGGATCAGGGCGGTCTCTTGCCAGCCGGTGTTGGTGCTGATGGTGGCGCTGTCCCCTGGGGAGCCGTCGGTGATCCCGGCCCAGGCGGCCCGACATCGCGGGCTGTAGTGCATGTACAGGACCACCTGGCCGACGTTGCCCTTCAGCAGCGTGTGGTCGTCGGTCTCGCACCCCATGGCCTGCGGGTCCTTGCCCGCGCAGCCGACGCCCTGGCAGAGCGGCGCGGGCTCCGAGGCCGTCGCGGTCGGCGGGATCGCCGCCGCGGCGCTGCCGCCGCCCTGTGGGCCGCGCAGCCACAGGCCCGCGACCAGGACGAGCACGGCGGCGGCGGCCGCTATGGCGGCGGCGACGCGCGCCATGGGGATACCCGTCGGCAATTCGGCCGCCGGCACGAGCGGCGCCTCCACGAGCGGCACCTCGACGGACGGGAGCTGCTCGACGGGCAGCGCGGGCGTCTCGACCGGCAGCCCGGGCAGCGGGACGGGCACCGGCACCGGCTCCGGCTCCGGTTTCGGCACGAGGTCGGCCGCGGGTTCCGTGGCGCCCTCCTCCCGCTCGGCCTCGGCCTGCCGCAGGAGGGAGATCAGCAGTGCGGCGTCGCACTCCACCGCCGCGATCAGCCCGGCCAGCGCCTGCGGGGTGATCAGCCGCTTCCCGTTCAGCCACCGCTCCCAGGAGGCCTTGCTGAGGTAGGTCCGCTTGCCGAGCTCGGCCAGCGAGATCCGGTGCGCGTCCTTGACCGCGCGCAGCTCTTCGGCCAGCCGCCGGGCGGGTTCCGAAAGATCATCAGGAAGCGGCTTCCAGGACTGGCTCATCGCGGGCCCCTCTGGCGGGTCGACAGACGTCGTGAACTGATCATTTTTTGGATGATCAGTCTATTCCGCTCCACGGGGCATCGTCTCAACCGTCTCCCGCTCGCCCGCCAAAACCCCAGCTCCGGGCCGTGAGACAGGACGGGTCCGTCTCAGATCGTTCGGAGACAGTCGAATGATCGCGGTCACATATCGGAGAGTTGACTCAACCGGGTAGCGGTCAGGACGTCGTCCGCACCACACCGGTCAGATCAGAGCAAGCACGGGGGGAAGCCTCATGGGCCGCCAGCACGCGTCCGAGATCACGTCTCTGTCCGCTGTCGACGAGCTCGCCAAGGAGCTCCAGTCGCTGAAGTCCGCATCGGGCCTGACCTACGCCCGCATCAGTGAACGCACCCACTACGCGAAGTCCTCGTGGGAGCGCTGGGTGAACGGGAAGCAGTTCCCGCCGCGCGACGCGGTGGAGAGCATCGCCTCGGTCTGCGAGGGCGACGCCGAGCACCTGCTCGCCCTGTGGCGCCTCGCCAACAGCTGCCGCGTCACGGTCAGCGCGCCGAACGCACTGTCGGCCGGGCCGCTGGACCACCCGCCGTCCGCGTGCCCGCACCGTCGACAGGCCGTCATCCTGCGCCGTCTGGTCCTGCTCGGGCTGGGGCTCGCGGCGGGCGCGGGGCTGGCCACCGCCGGCCGACGGCCCCGGCGGCCCGGCTCCTGAGCAATGGACGGCCCGGGCACCGCGCTGAGGGGCAGCGCGCGGTGCCCGGGCCGGGTCGGATCGGTCCCCTGGGATCAGCCGAGCAGCCGGCTCCAGGTCCGGGCGTCCACCACGCCGTCGGCCCGCAGCGCGGCCGAACTCTGGAAGGCCGTCACGGCGCTCTGCGCGGCGGGCCCGTACGCCCCGTCCACGGTCAGCGTCGCGCCGTGCCGCACCGGCAGGTACTGCAGCGTCCGCAGGTTCTCGCCCGAGGCGCCACTGCTCAGCACCGGCCACACCGGCCGGGGCGACCTGTTCCTTCGGCGTGGTCGGGGAGCGAAAGGCCTCCGTCCCCGCGCCTGCGGACGGTGCGGGGACGGGGGTGGAGCCCGGTCAGTAGGTGGTGGGCAGGGCGTTCCGGCAGTTGCCGTACATCGTGGGGTCGCCGTTGGCGATCAGCATGTTCCCGGTGAGCGGGCCCACCTCTCCGTCGGCGTGCTTCGTGTAGCTGATCAGCTGGTTCTGGAACATGACCACCGCGTTGTAGGTGGCCGGGCCCCAGTAGCCGTCCTCCGTGAGCCTCGGGTACCGCAGGCCGTGCTGGTAGGTGAAGTAGTTGATCTCGGCCTGGACGCAGTACACGGCGTTCCAGTTGTTGGCCTGGCCGTAGCCGACGTACCCCGCGTCAGTGTTGGCGCTGGCCGTCCCGGCCATGGGTATCACGGCGACGGCAGCGGTGGCGGCCGCCACGGCGGCACGCTTGACCAGGGAGTGAATGGCCACGGTTCTCCTTGAATCCGGCATGGGTCCGCCCGCAGCGGACCGCTCGGCCACCACGCTAGGTGCCCGCCGGCCCGCCCCACCACGAATCCCCGTCCCTCCCCCGTCCCGGGACACCCCGGACACCAGGGGCCGCCGGACCCGGGCTAGCGGGTGAGGCCGAAGGAGGTGACGAGCAGTCGGCCGGCGTACGGGGTCTCGGCACCGAGGAGGCCGGTCGGGTTCACCGAGTAGACGACCTTGCGGCTCAGGTCGCGGGTGGCGAAGACGCCGCTGGTGTAGCCGGGGCGGGAGCCGGTCGTGCCCCAGGCGACCTGGCCGTCCTGCTCGATCCGCAGCAGGCCCATGCTCATGCAGGCGCGGGAGGAGGGGCCCTTGCCGCAGTCGTTGTTTTGACATCCTCCCTCGGCTACGGCCGGGGGATTCCAACACCGGTGGGGTGTTGGGGTTCACGGGCACTCGACCGCTGGCGCGGTGTTGCCCCTCCGGTACCGGAAGATGCCTTCCGGGGCCTTACGGCCTGTCCTACCGCGACGTTGGTTGCTGCGTTGGTGTCCGCGTTGCAGGTGAACCCGCAGGATACGCATGCGAAGTCGGCTTGGCTCTTGCGCGACTTCGTCAGTCTCCGGGCGATCCGGCTCAGCCCGACCAGACGGTGACCGTGGCGTCCACCCGGTAGTCCGACGGGGCGATGGCGTCGATCTTGATCAGGGCCGTGCGGCCGCCCGGGCTCTTCAGGCAGACCAGCGATCCGACGCCGACGTGGGCCGAGTCGCCCGGGTGGGTCACGGCCCAGTCGGAGCAGGCGGCACCGGACGGCGGTGCCTGGCCCGTCCAGACGCCGAACTGGTCGTGGTCCATCTGGATCTCCTCCCGCAGCACGGCGCTCGTCGCGGTGAACCCGGCCGCGTAGATGCCCTTCGGGAAGCCGGAGTCGCGCCCCGGCGGGGTCAGGTCGAAGTCGACCCCACCGTCCATCGGGATGCCGACCTGCCCGCTCCAGGCCACGGTGAGCCCGGTCGGAGACGACGCGGGCGGGGTCGGCGCCGCCCGGGTGGCACTGGTAGGCGCGGGCGCCGCGGGCGCCGTCGTCGACGCCGCGGTGGCGGGGGCGGGCGCAGCGGTCGAGGCCGCGACGGGCGGCGCGTCACCCTTCGGCCGGATCGCCGTCCCCAGGATGAGGGCCAGCAGCCCGACCGCGACCACCCCGACCCGGGCTCCCGTGGTCTGCGGGCCCGGCAGCTTGATCCCGGCGCCGCTCGCGGCCTCCTTCGCGAAGGCCACGACGAAGCAGAGCAGTCCGAACACCCACAGCGTGATGGTCCCCGTCACGGCTCCGCCCCCGATGTCCCACGTATCCCGATCCCGAACGCGCAGATGCTACAAGGAATCTGGCCTGCCGGCAGGTCCATTCGGGCGGAGCCGGGACGGGGAAGACGCGCCTACGGCTTGAGGGCGACACCCGCGTAGAAGGAGACCTGGGCGTCCGTGACGTCGGCCGGGAGCAGCCCGGCCGGGTCGTCGGTCTCGTCGGGGTGCCAGCGGTGGGCGGGGACGATACCGGGGTCGAG
Organism: Kitasatospora sp. NPDC101155; assembly: GCF_044768305.1. Lineage (NCBI taxonomy): Bacteria > Bacillati > Actinomycetota > Actinomycetes > Kitasatosporales > Streptomycetaceae > Kitasatospora > Kitasatospora sp. NPDC101155. Next base: position 166,778 of record NZ_JBIWPN010000014.1, read on the forward strand.
GAGGTCGAGGCCCTCGAAGAAGGTGGCGAACTCGGCCTTGGGGCGCAGCCGCAGGGAGGTGCCGGCCTGGTTGTAGATCTCCTCGACCTTGGTGGCGCCGGACGGGTCGAGTTCGGCGGTGGCGTGCGAGAGGACCAGGGCGGAGCCCGCCGGCAGCGGGGCGAGGAGGCGGTCGAGGATGGCGTGGGCGTCGGCGAGGTCGGGGACGAAGTGGAGCAGGGCCACCATCGAGAGGACGACGGGCTGGTCCAGGTCGAGCGTGCGGGCCACTTCGGGGGTGGCCAGGATCGCGGCCGGGTCGCTGACGTCGCCGTGGACGTACGCGGTGCGGCCCTGCGGGGTGCTGGTCATCAGGGCGCGGGAGTGGGCCAGGACGACGGGGTCGTTGTCGGCGTAGACCACGCGGGCCCGGGGCTCCACGGTCTGGGCGACCTCGTGGAGGTTCGGCGAGGTGGGGATGCCGGTGCCGATGTCCAGCCACTGGCGCAGGCCGCGCCGGGCCAGGGCCCGGGTGGCGCGGTGCATGAAGGTGCGGTTGGCGCGGACGGCGGTGCGCATGGTGGGGAAGACGGTCAGCACCCGCTCGGCGGCCTCGCGGTCGACGGCGAAGTTGTCCTTGCCGCCGAGGAAGTAGTCGTACATCCGGGCGCTGTGCGGGATGTCCTGGCGTATGTGCGGGACGACCGGTTCGCCGGACCGCCCCGACTCGGCGGCCGTCATCCAGGTCTCGTCCGCGCTCATCCGCTGTCCCCTCATCTGTGATCACGTCAGGCCCGCCGCAGTCTAGCCAACTCGCCGGTAACGCAGGGCCGGTCCGCCCGGCCCGCCTGTGCGGCCGCCGATCGCACTGCCGCCGAGAACGGGGGGTAGTAGGCTGACCAGGAAAGATGATCTTCAGGAGACGACATGCCCGCCACCAAGCCCCGCGTCCTGCTCGTCACCGATCTCGCCTACCAGGCCCGGGGCCGCCGGTACTGCGACGAGGACATCCGGCTCTCCGCCGCCCTGCGCGAGGACTTCGACCTCGCCCTCTGCCACCCCCTCGACGCCGCCGCGCTGATGGACGCCTTCGACGTGGTCCTCGTCCGCAACAGCGGCCCGGTGCTCAACTACCGTGCCGAGTACGAGGCCTTCCGCAGCCGCGCCCTCGACCGCGGCACCCGCGTCTACAACCAGCTGACCGGGCGCGCCGACATGGCCGGCAAGCAGTACCTGCTCGACCTGAGCGCCGCCGGGTACCCGGTCATCCCCACCGTCGACCGGGCCGAGGACCTCGCGCGCCTGCCCGTCGTCCCCGAGTACGTGGTCAAGCCGAAGCTCGGCGCCGACTCGATCGGCCTGCGGACCCTCCCCCGCGAGCAGCTCGACTCCGTCACCTACGACGGGGACGTCCTGGTCCAGCCGCTGATCCGCTTCGTGTACGAGGTCTCGTTCTACTTCGTCGACGACGCCTTCCAGTACGCCCTCCACGCCCCCGACCCGGAGCAGCGCTGGCGCCTCGAACGGTACGAGCCCACCGCCGCCGACCTGGAGTTCGCCCACCGCTTCATCGCGTGGAACACCGTCGAGCACGGCATCCAGCGGGTCGACGCGTGCCGCACCCCCGAGGGCGACCTCCTCCTCGTCGAGCTGGAGGACCTCAACCCCTACCTGTCCCTGGACCTGGTCGACGAGGCCATCCGGGACCGGTTCACCGCGGCCCTCAGGGCCTCCCTGCTCAAGCTGGCGGCGAACCGGCCCTGACCAGCCGGGCCGCCTCGGTAAGCACCGCGCCCAGCGGCAGGCCGACCCGGGCGACGGCCAGGCCGTCGCCCCGGGTCGCGCCCTGGTTGACGATCGCGACCGGGGTGCCCGCACGCGCGGCGTGCCGGACGAAGCGCAGGCCCGACATGACCGTGAGCGATGAGCCGAGCACCACCAACGCCTGTGCCGCGTCGACGAGTTCGAAGCAGTGCTGGACCCGCGGCCTGGGTACGGCCTCGCCGAAGAAGACCACGTCCGGCTTGAGCACTCCCCCGCACTCCGCGCAGGGGGCGACCCGGAACCCGTCCACCAGCTCCTGCGGCAGCTCGGCGTCGCCGTCGGGGTTGACCCGGGCCGACCCCGCCCGGAAGCCGGCGTTCAGCGCCTCCAGCCGCCCGTCCAGCTCCTCCCGCGAGCTGGTGCGCCGGCACTCCAGGCACACCACCCGGTGCAGCCCGCCGTGCAGTTCCACCGCCGCACGCGTGCCGGCCGCCCGGTGCAGACCGTCCACGTTCTGGGTGATCACCGCTGCCACATGACCCGAGCGCCGCAGCTGCTCCACCGCGCGGTGCCCGGCATTCGGCTCGGCCCGCGCGATCGTGCGCCACCCGACGTGGCTGCGCGCCCAGTACCGGCGCCGGGCCGCCTCGCCGCCCGTGAACTCCTGGTACGTCATCGGCGACCCGCGCCGCCGGCTGCCCGTCTCACCCCGGTAGTCCGGGATGCCCGACTCCGTCGACAGCCCCGCGCCGCTGAGCACCACGACGCCCCGCCCGGCCAGCAGCCGCACCAACGCCTCCAGGCCGACCGCATCGGCCGCCGTACCGCCGAGAGTCGTCGCGGGCACACCCATGCCGTCCAGCCTAGAACCCGCCGACGGGCCCGCGCGACGGCCGCCGTGAGCCGGCCGATCACGGCGGCAGGCGCCGCCGCAGGCCCTTCCGGGACCGTTCGGCGCTCGATCCCGCCGTCCGGCTCCCCCCGCGGGCGACCCGCTCACCTCACCGGGTGCCACGGTCAACCGCGCTCGCCGTCCCTCCCGCCCGCCATGAGGCGCAGGGCGTCGACGGCAAGGCGGGCGGCGGTCCCGATGGCGGCGTCGGCGGTGGGGAGGGTGATGCTGGTGGCGGCGGCACGGGTGAAGACGGCCAGGGCGTAGCGGCCGCCGTCGGGGTACTCGACGACGCCGACCTCGTGGCGCAGGGTGGGCAGGGTGCCGGTCTTGCCGTGGACGCGGACGTCGTCGAACGGGAAGCCGGCGGCCAGCCGGTGCGGCCAGACCTGGAGGCCGAGCAGGCGGCGCAGTGCGGCGCCGGGTTCGCCGGGGCAGGCGTCGCCGTGCCAGAGGGCGGCGAGCAGGGCGGTCATCTCGCGGGCGGTGCTGCGGTTGGTGAAGGCCGGGTCGAGGACCCTGAGCCGGGCGACGACAGCGGGGTCGACCGGGGAGTCCTGGCCGGTGTCCTCGGCGAGGGCGGCGAACAGGTCGCGGACCGTGTGGACGGCGACCGTACGGGTCAGGCCCAGCTCGGCCATCGCGCGGTTGACGGTGTCCAGGCCGATTTCGTCCCAGAGCACGTCCGCGGCGGCGTTGTCGCTGACCGCGACGGTCAGGTAGGCGAGGTCCCGCAGGGAGAGCCGGGTGGCGTCGAGCATGGCCGACAGGCCTGTACGTCCTGGGGTGCGGCCGGCGGCGGGGAGGTCCACCGGCCGGGTCAGGTCGATCCGTCCGGCGGCGGCCTCGCGGTACAGCGTGACCAGGAGGCAGAGCTTGTGGACGCTGGCGGTACTGACCGGGGTGTCGGCCCCGAGGGCGAGCTCGGCGCCGGTGTCGAGGTCGCGGGCGTGCAGCAGGCCGCTGACACCGGCTTCGGCGAAGGCTGCCGCGATGCGGGCGCGCGCGGCACGGGTGCCGGCGGGGTCCCGGCGGCCGCTCGTACGGTCGGCTGCGGGACGGTCGTCGGCGGCTGCGGCACGGCCGCCGACGGCGCTGTCGCCGCTCGGACGGTCGCCGCGAGTGCGGTCGCCGCGAGTGCGGTCGGCGCCCGTGCGGTCGGCGCTCGGACGGTCGCTGGTCACAGCGGGAACTCCATTGCGGGCCGGGGGAAGAACGGGCGATTGGGCAGCTGGGGCAGCAGGCCGCCGGGTTCGGTCAGCGCCCGGTGAGCGGCCTCGGCGAACAGGCGGACGGCGGGCCCGTCGCGCCCGGCCGCCCAGGCGGTGGAGGTGCGCCAGGTCAGCGGGGTGCCGGTGAGCGGACGCCAGACTGTACCCGGTGGCGCCACGGTGCGCGGCACCAGGGCGACGGCGCTCCCGGTGAGCACGAGCGCGCCCGCGACGTCCGGGCCGGGCGGGTCGACGACTGCCTCCGGGGTGCAGCCGTACCGGGCCAGGGTGGTGAGCATCTCGTCGTACAGCGCCGGGGCCGTGGCACGGGGGAAGAGCACCAGACGCCGCCCGGTCAGCTCCGCCGCGGCCAGGTCCGGGCGGTCGGCGTCCGGGCTGTCGGCGGCGAGCAGCACGCCCAGTGGCTGGTGCAGGACGGGTCCGAAGGCCAGTCCGGCGGCCGGGCAGGGGTGGCGGACGACGGCGACGTCCACCGTGTGCTGGGCGAGTTCGCGCACCGCGGCCGCGACCGGCAGTTCCCGCAGGTCGAGCCGGGTGCCCGGGGAGGCGCTCTCGAACCCGGTGAGCAGCGCGGCCAGGGCGGCCGGTCCGAGGTCGGGTGGTACGGCCGCACGAAGGGTGCCCGCCCGGCCGGTGCGCAGGTCGGCCGCGACGGCCAGCAGGCGGGCGGAGCTTTCCAGCACCTCCTCCGCCTCGGCGAGCAGCAGCCGGCCCGCCGGGGTGAGCGCGACCCCGCGGGGACCGCGGTCGAACAGGGTGACGCCGAGTTCGCGTTCCAGCCGCTGGATCCGCTGGGAGAGCGAGGGCTGGGCGATCCGCAGCCGCTCGGCGGCGCGGCCGAAGTGCCGCTCCTCGGCGACCACGCGGAAGTGACGGAGATGCCCCAACAGGTCCATGAGCAGCAATCATAGGTATTTCGATATCGATCCCTTCAGCATCATGGTCTTGGACTGGAGTCCTGACGGCCTGTTTAGCTGAGGGCCACGGCACGACCGGCGCCGCCGGGCCGCCCCGCAACGCCGGTGACCGCCCTTCCCGTGCGCCCGACCCTGGAGATCACCGATGACGTCCGTGTTCCGGCACCCCCGTTCCACGCTGCCCGCCGTCGCCCTGCTCGCGGTGGCCCTGACGGCCGGGTGCGGCCACGGCATCCCCGGCGGCACCAGTGCTCCGGCGGCGACCGCGACCGCCGCCGTCACGGCCGCCGCCGTCACGACCTCGGCCCACCCAACCGATGGCGCCTTCAAGGAACTTGAGCAACATTTCGGCGCCCGACTCGGCGTGTACGCAGTGGACACCGGCAACGGCCGGGAGGTCGCCTACCGCACCGACGAGCGCTTCGCGTTCGCGTCCACGATCAAGTCGCTCTCCGCCGGGGCCCTGCTGCGCAAGGCGACCGACGAGGAACTGGACAAGGTGGTCACCTACCGCCAGGAGGACGTCCTGAAGTGGGCGCCGATCACCTCCCAGCACGTGGCCACGGGCATGAAGGTGCGTGATCTGGCCGCCGCCGCCATCGAGTACAGCGACAACACGGCGGCCAACCTGGTCATGGCCGAGCTCGGCGGCCCGGAGGCCGTCCAGCGGACCCTGCGCGACCTCGGCGACCCGACCACCAACGTCAACCGCACCGAACCCACCCTGAACGAGGCGACGCCGGGCGACCCCCGCGACACCAGCACACCCCGCGTCTTCGCCGCAGACCTGCGCCGCTACGTCCTCGGCGACGTGCTGACGGAGGACCGGCGCCGGCTGCTCACCGACTGGCTGATCGGCAACACGACCGGCGCCCCGTACATCCGCGCGGGCGTGCCCGCCGACTGGAAGATCGGCGACAAGACCGGCAACGCGGGCTACGGCACGCGCAACGACGTCGCCGTCGCCTGGCCCGCCGGCGGCCGCAGCCCGGTCGTCATCGTCGTCCTGTCCGACCGCGGCAAGCCCGATGCCACCTCCGACGACGCCCTGATCGCCGAGGCGACCAAGGCCGTCGTCACCGCCCTCGGCTGACCACCGCCCACGAGCGACCAGAGGAGCCCCACCCGCCATGACCCACCCGCTTCGCCGGCCCGCCCCCGCCGCCGACCGCCTGTCCCGCCGCCACCTGCTCACCGCCTCCGCGACCGGCGCCGCGACCCTAGCCGGCGCGGCCGCCCTGACCGGCGCGGCCCCGTACCCGGCCGAGGCCTCCGCCGCGACCGAGGCCCGTCCGTCGGGCCGCCGACGGCGCCGGCCCGGCCCGCCCGGCTCGGCCGGCGTGCGGCTGCGCTGGCTGGGCAACAACGGCTGGGAGATCACCTTCGGCGATCCCGACCGGCCCACGACGATCCTGATCGACCCCTGGATCACCCGCTTCCCCACCGGGACGTACACCCCGAAGGGCGCCGACCCCGCCACCCCGCTCAGCGTCGACACCGCCCTCATCGACAGCCTCCGGCTGCGCGCCGACCAGATCCTGGCGACCCACGGCCACTACGACCACCTGCCCGACATCCCGTACATCGCCGCCCGCACCGGCGCGACCGTCCTGGGCACCGAGACCCACGCCAACCTGCTGACCGCACTCGGCGCGCCCGGCGACCAGCTGTCGGTGGTGCACGGCGGCGAGTACCTGCAGTTCGACGGTTACACCATCCAGGTGATCAACTCGCTGCACTCGATGACCGGCCCCCGCTCCAAGGTCCCCTTCCCCGGCACCCGCCCCGGCTCGCCGCCGCCCCGGCCGAAGGTCATCTCGGACCTCGTCGAAGGCGGCACGCTCGCCTACCTGATCACCATCGGCGACAAGCTGAGCATCCTCGACAGCGGCGGCGCCAACTACGACGCCCGCCACCTCGCCGGCCTCGCCCCGGACGTCCTCCTCGTCCAGCCCGGCGGAGCCTCCGTCCCGGACTACGTCCCCCGCCTCCTCGACGTCCTCGACCACCCCCCGTACGTCGTCCCCACCCACTGGGACGACTTCGACCACCCGCTCACCGAACCCGCCCACGACTGGGGCGGCCTCCCCGCCCTCCAGGCCGCCGTCCACCGGTCCAGCCCCGAGGCCCGCTTCATCCGGCTCGACCACCTGGAGACCTTCACCTTCTGACCCACCCCCTGCGATCCCGCCCAGCCCAGCCCGACCCCCCGACCGTCTGCGAACGACCACATCAATCGGGTCACATCTCGAACACAGTAGGATGACTCAACTCCCGCGCTACGCGCGAAGAGTTCCATAGATGTGTCATTTGCCCGAATTTTCTCCCCCGCTTCACACGCACGGAGCCACCCTCATGGACAACCTGTCCACCGTCGACAACGCCGACGGCGCGATAGAGACGCGCGGTATCGAACCCGTCCCCGACCACGAGCGCCGGGGCAGAGTCCGCGAGCTCTTCCCGACCTGGGTCGCGGCGAACATCAGCGTCCTGCTGCTCACCATGGGCGCCGCCCTGGTGGTGTTCAACCAGTTGAACTTCTGGCAGGTCCTGATCGTCGCGGCGTGCGCCGCGCTCGCCTCGTTCGGCATGGTCGGCGTGCTGTCGGTCTCCGGGAAGTGGGGCGGGGCGCCGGGCGCGACCCTCTCGCGGGCCACCTTCGGGGTGCGCGGGAACCTCTTCCCCGGCGCGATCCTCTGGATCGCCCGGTTCGGCTGGGAGACGATCAACGCCGTCACCGGTGCCTACGCCGTGCTGACCGTCCTCGACCTGCTCTTCGGCATCAAGAGCAACACCGCGCTGATCGTGATCACGCTCTTCGCCTTCGTCGCCTGCACCTTCGTGGTCTCCGGCATGGGCCGCAAGGCGCTGAACGTCTGCAACACCTGGTCGACGTACCTCTTCGGCCTCTTCAGCGTGCTGGTGCTGGGCTACCTGGTCGCGACCATGCACTGGAGCGAGGTCTTCGCCAAGCCCGCCGGTACCACCGCGATGATGATCGCCGGCATCGGGACCATCGCCGCCGGCGGCATCAGCTGGGTCCCCACCGGCCCGGACTTCGCCCGCTACCTGCCGCACGCCGCCTCCGGCAGGAAGATCGTCGGCGTGACGGTCTCCGGCGCCGGCCTGGTGATGGTGCCGATGGTGCTGATGGGCGCCGTGATGGCGGTGGCCTCGCCCGGCCTGGCGCAGGCCGCGGACCCGGTCTCCTTCCTCGGTGACCTGCTGCCGACCTGGCTGGCCGTGCCCTACCTGCTGACCGCGATCGTGGGCATGCTGCTGATCAACAGCCTCTCGATGTACTCGGCCGGCTTCACCGCCCAGACCATGGGCGTCAAGCTGCCGCGCGCCATGGCCGTCAGCATCAACGCCGTGATCTCGCTGGTCGGCGGCCTGCTGCTGATGCTGGTCGCCAAGAGCTTCCTGGGCTCCTTCATCACCTTCCTCATCCTGCTCGCCGTCTCCTTCTCGGCCTGGATCGGCGTCTACGCGGTGGACATGTTCCGCCGCCGCTCGCGCGCGGTGCGCTACGACGCCACCGCGCTGATGGACACCAGCAGGAACAGCCGCTACTGGTACGTGGGCGGCTTCTGCTGGCAGGCCATGGTGTCCTGGGTCCTCGCACTGCTGATGGGGCTCGCCTTCACCAAGTGCGACTGGTTCGCCGGCCCGCTCTCCGACACTCCCGTCGGCAAGTACGGGCTCGCCTGGGCCGCGACCATCGTGATCTCCGCCGTGATCATGGCTGTACTCCCCGCGCCCCGGGAGAACGCCTCCGCCACCGTCGAGCAGCCCGCCGACCTCCAGGCGGAGCGGACCGAACGGGTCACCGTCTGACCCCGCGATCCGAACCTCCGCACGCCCCCCGGACCGCCCGGTCGTCGGCTCGCCTGAGCCGGCGACCGGGCGGTCCGGTTTCGATGTCGTGGTCAGGTACTGGTCAGATGTCGGTGGCGGTCTCGGGCCCGCGAACCTCAGGCCCGTGAGCCTCGGGCCCACCCCGCCCGGGGCCCGGGCCGTCCGGATCGCCGAGGAGGAGGACCTGGCAGGCCGCGCCGATGTAGACGGCCAGGAGCCGGGCGATTCTGCGGGGTGTGCTGCGCATGGTGGCGTGCCTGCTTTCGGGCTGGGCGCTGTCGGCTGTTCGGGTGTTGCCGGGGTCACCAGGAGACGGCGTCGTCCAGCGACTGCTGCCAGTAGGTGACCTTGAGGGAGTCGTCCACGTAGACGCCCTTGGCGGGCAGCGCCGGGTGGGCCCCCGCGCCGACGCTCTCGTCACCGGAGGGGCCCTGGAAGTAGACGGCCAGGGACGTCGCGGTGCGGCCGTTCGAGCCGTTGCCGCCGTCGGTGGAGGACAGGTTCACGGAGGCGTAGCCGGACTCGCCGGGCTTGAGCGTGACGACGGCCTGCGGCTTCGAGTCGGTGATGACCGGGGGCACGGACTGGGCCTCGCCGAACTGGACGGCCGGGTAGCCGTAGAGGTAGCAGGTGCCGGAGCCGGTGTTGGTGACCGTGAGCAGCATGTGGTTCACGGGGCGGTTCAGCGGGGCGGCGATGGTCTTGGTGGTGGAGCCCTCGCAGGCGGTCGGCTTGGCGGCCGGGGGCGCTGCGGGGGCCTTCGGTGCCGGGGTGTTCGCGGCCGGCTTGGAAGCGGCGGGCTTGGAAGCGGCGGGCGCGGGCGCGGCGGGCGCGGGTGCGGGGGCCGGGGCCTTGTCGGTGGTGCCACCGGTGCCGGCGGACGGGGAGGCGGACGTCGAGGGGGCCGTCGGCGAGGCGGGCGCCGCTGCGGGCACGGTGGCCCTGAGCGACGGGCCGGTTGCCGTCCCGACGTCCCCGTGGTCGTCGCTGCACGCGGTGATCGAGAAGGCGGCGAGCGCCACGCTCGCGGCAGCGGTGATCAGGCGGGTGCGGGAGGTGCGGACGGACATGTGGTCGTGCCCCTTTCGGCATGCGCTCAGGTGGTGCGTCGATCGGATGACCGAAGCCTGCGGAGCGATCCGTCCCGGCCGCCACACCCGGCGGCACGATGGGTAGGGTGGAACGGTGAATGAGGCTCTGACCAGCGGGAGTGGGACGAGCCTGGAACGCTGGAACGGGACGCCGGGGGAACGGAGGGGACGGGTGTCGGAGGGCGCAGGGGCCGTCGAGACGGAGGAGTTCGCGCGACTGTTACGCGAGCTCAAGGACCGCTCGGGCCTGAGCTACGGAACGCTGGCCAAGCGGCTGCACATGAGCACGTCGACGCTGCACCGCTACTGCAACGGCACGGCGCTGCCCCATGAGTACATGCCGGCGGAGCGCTTCGCACGGGTGTGCCGGGCGACCCCGGAAGAGCTCGTGGAACTGCACCGGAGCTGGATCCTGGCGGACGCGGCCCGAGTGCGCCGCACGGACCGGACCGCGGAGCCGGCCCCGGCTCCGGTCACGGAGCCCGAGGCCGCCCCGGCCGCCCCGGTTGAACCCACCGCGGGCGGGGCGGGCGGGGCGCCGGTCATCGGGGCGCCGGTCGTCGTGGCGGTGGCGGAGCCCGTGCGGCCGCGGCGCCGCCACAGCGCGCTGATCGCCTCCGCCGCGGCCGTCGCTCTGCTGACCGCAGTGATGATCGTCGCGCGTCCCACGATCTGGGGCGGCGGGAGCGATGCGGGAGGCCCGCAGGCGGCCGGTGCCAGGGCTGCGGCTACGACTACGGCTACGGCTACGGCTACGGCTACGGGCGTGCCGGCCTTGCCGGCACCCTCTCTCTCCACCCCCGCCGCCTCCACCACCGGGACCGTGACGCCGACGGACACCGCCCTGGCAACCGCGACGACCACCCCGAGCCCGTCCACCCCCGCCCAGCCCACCGACGCGCCCGCGCCGCTCACTGTCGGCACCCGCCCGTACGTCTACGCCGACCCGTGCAGCCAGCACTTCCTCGTCAACAGCGCGCCCGCCCAGGTCGGGCCGCCCGCCACCGAGGGCGACGCCCCGCGCTGGGCCGCCGCCTACGGCGCGGTCTCCTCCGGCGAGCAGCAGGTCGCCCTCACCGTCCAGGGCACCGGAGCGGACCCGGTCGTCCTGGAGGCGTTGCACGTGCGGATCACGGCCAAGGGCGCGCCGCTCGCCTGGAACGACTACTCGATGGGTGTCGGCTGCGGCGGCGAGGTCGACACCAAGTCCTTCGACATCGACCTCGACAGGGGCAGTCCCGTGATCACCGTCAAGGGCGGCCAGCGCGACTTCCCGTACAAGGTCAGCAAGTCCGACCCCGAGGTCTTCTACGTCACCGCGCACACCAAGGCGCACGACGTCCGATGGGACCTCACACTGGACTGGTCCAGCGGCGACCGCCGCGGCACCATCCAGATCGACAACAGGGGCACCCCCTTCCGCACCAGCGCCGACGTCAACCGCCCCGGCTACGACTACCCGCCGGGAGGCAGCGAGTGGATCAAGCGGACCGACGGCTAGCAGAAGTCGATCAAGGTCGCGCGATCTCCCCACTGCCTGAGCGAGCCGTCGGCGGACACTTCGGTCAACCTTGGTGGAGGTACACGCCACCGGAGGAGCGTGGTCCATGACCGGCGAACTGCTGGACCTGGCCATCGCCACGGCCGGCGGCCGCGAACTGTGGAACACCGTGCGCGGATTGAAGGTCGACCTCTCGATCGGGGGCCCGATCTGGGCATCGAAGGGCTGGCCGACGGGCCGGACGTTCGACCAGGTCATCACGCTGGATGCGGCCCGGGAGCACATCGTGTTCAGCCCCTTCACCCGCCCGGACCGGCGGATGGTCTTCGACGCCGCAGCCGACCGGGTCACCGTGCAGACCCTCGACGGTGAGCCGGTCGAGACCCTCGATCCGGCCCGCCCCGCCTTCAAGGGCATGCTGCGCAACAGCGCCTGGGACGCCCCGCATCTGGGCTACTTCCTGGGCTACGCGTGCTGGAACTACTTCACCACACCGTTCCTCTTCACCCATCCGGGTGTCCGAACCCGCGAGATCGAGCCCTGGCACGAGGCCGGACAGACCTGGCGACGCCTGCACGTGCGCTTCCCGGCCGAGATCGCCACCCACAGTCCCGAGCAGGTGTTCTACTTCGACGCCCTCGGCCTGCAACGACGCATGGACTACATCGCCGAGGTCAACGGCAGTGCACTGGTCGGCCACTACACCAGCCGCCACCGGTCCTTCGACGGCCTGCTGGTGGCCACCCGCCGGCGAGTCTTCCGCCGCAACCCCGACAACAGCGTGAACCTCAACCTGCCGTCCATCACCCTCGACATCCACCACGTGGAACTGGTCCGCTCCGGCCCGGAGGAAGCACAGCCATGACCATGCACACCACGACCGTCGACCACCCCGCCAGGCGCCTCGTCGTGGCACTCCCGCAGCCGTACGACGCCGCCCGCGAGCAGTACGAGACCCTGGTCCCGGAGGTCGATCAGGCCCGCTTCTTCCAGCTGGCCTCCTGGGACGCCACGCTCGAACTCGCCGAGATCAACGCCCCCTACGGGTTCATGCGCTACTACCGCGGCGACCTCACCGCCCTGATGGCCGGATCGCCCTCCCACTGGAAGGCCACGCAGTACCTGATGGGCAACCACACCATCGCCGAACGCATGTTCCGCCACGACCCGTCGGTCATGCTCCACGCGCCGCTGCGCACTCTCCTCTACGCCGACCCCGACGGCGACACGAAACTGGCGGTCGACCAGCCGAGCCTGCTGTTCGCCAGCTACCACGACGAGCGGATCTCCGCTGTCGGTCGTGAACTCGACGCTCTGCTCGCTCAGTTGATCAGCCTACTCGGCGGCGAGATGCCCCCGCAGCCGGCAACCGCGTAGGACCGGGATCGATGCGGGGACCGTTACCGGTGACCGGGCGCCCGTGAACCGACCGCCACCATCACCGACGCGCCTGCGGCGTACTGCCGCCGCGGGTACCGTGAAGGAGGTGACGGCCCGGCCCGTGTCGCCGCCGAGGTCGACGACGGTGCCAGTGGTGCATGACGAGGGACGTCCTCCACGGCACGCTCGACAGCCCGCAGAGCCGCCCCGAGCGGACCGGACGCCTGGTCCGGAAGACAGGAGGCGATCGACGATGCGTTCCCAGCCCGTCCTTGTCACCGGCGTCGGTGGCGGCGTCGGCGGAGTCGGACGAACGGTCCTCGACCGGTTGCACGCCGAGGGCGTGCCCGTCCGGGCCCTTGTGCACCACGACGACGAACGGTCCTCGGCTCTGCGGGCCATGGCCGGAGTGGACGTGGTGGTCGGCGATCTCACCCGTGGCGCCGACGTGGTGAAGGCGCTGGCGGGCTGCCGCCGGGCCTACTTCGGGATGAGCGTGTCGCCCGCGTACCTGGAGGCCACGACGACGGTCGCCGCGGCCGCCCGGGAAGGCGGCGGTCTCGAAGTGCTGGTGAGCATCTCGCAGATGACGGTCTCCCAGATGGACCTCACCAGCGACACCGAATCCCGGCAGCAGCGACTGCACTGGCTGGCCGAGCACGTCCTCGACTGGTCGGGGGTGCCGGTCGTCCATGTCCGGCCCACGGTGTTCATGGAGAATCCCCTCTTCGCCCAGGTCGCCGTCGCCTCGATCCTGCGAGACCGCACGATCCGCCTCCCGTTCGGCTCCGCCCGGACTTCGCCGGTCGCCGCGGCCGATGTGGCGGAGGTCATCGCACGCCTCCTGCTCGACCCGGCTCCGCGGTCCGGCCGCGTCCACGAACTGACCGGAGCGCGCTCCCGTGACATGACAGCCATCGCGGCCGAGTTCTCCGCCGCCCTGGGCCGTACCGTGACCTATGTCGACGTGCCGTACGAGGAGTGGCTGGAACGCGACCTCAAGGGGCTGGACCTACCGCCCCACGTCTTCGAGCACATCGCCACGATGGCGCGGCTGCACCGCGAGAACTGGTACGACCGGGCCACGAACGACGTCGCCGAACTGCTCGGGCGCCCCCCACTGGGGTTCGACAGCTTCATCAGGAACACCCCCGCCCTGCAGTCGCAACCAGGCCTGTTGCCGGGCTGAGCGAGCTGTGGTCACGAGTTGGAGTACTGCGCCGCGGGTGGCTGCAATTCGGGGTGGCCGGGGACGTTGGGCTTGATCCAGTGGTCGTAGCTCTGCCGCCAGGCGCCGCTCGCGCGGTAGTCCTCCAGGACCTGGTTGACCCACGAGGCGAGGTCCGGTTCGCTGGGTGAGATGGCGACGCCGTAGGGCTCGTCGGAGAGTTGGTCGCCGACCACGGTGGTCTGCGGGTCCTGGGCAGCCAGGCCGTAGGCGATGGCGTCGTCGGTGACGATCGCGTCCTCGTTGCCGAGTTCGAGCTGGACCAGGCAGTCCAACTCCTGGTCCCGCTTGTCGAGTTCGGCCACCTTGTACTTCTGCTGGGGCACCGGCAGCGTGGTGTCCGGCTCCAGCAGGGTCTCGGCGGTGGAGCCGGCAGCGACGCACACCCGCCTGCCCTTCATCGCGTCGGGCCCGCTTTCACCCTGTTCGGCCTTCGCGGCCGGCATCAGGACCCGCTGTCCGGCCTCGAAGTAGACAGTGGACATGGCCACGTCCTGGCTCCGTTTGCAGGTGATCGTCATGGTGTGCACGACCAGATCGACGTGCTGGTCGTCGGTGGCCTTGAGGCGCGGTTGGCGTTGGGCGTCGTCGAGCGCGACCCAGTTGACCTTCGGGTTTCCGAGCGAGGCGACGATCGCCTTCGCGAGGTCGATGTCGAATCCCTGGGGTGTGGCGCCGTCCGGGCCCAGGAATCCCCAGTCGTAGTCGTTCAGGTCCACACCGATGTTGATCGTCCCGCGGGCCTGGATCGCCTTGATGGTCGGCCCGGAGGGGTCCTTCTTCGGGGGGTACTTGCTCGCCTTGCAGGACGGGTCCGAGGCGGAAGCGGTGTCGGCCGCGAGGCTGGGCGAGGATAAGGACAGCGGGCCGGTGGCCGCGGTGATCCGCGTGGCGGCCGGCCGGGCGGGTCCGCCCGTCGCGAGGGCCGCCGCCACCAGGGTGGTGAGGGCGAGTATCGCCGTGGTTCCGCGAAGCCGCATCAGGTGTCCTCCGATGGATTCGTTGCGGGTCACCAGTACTCCGCCGGCCGGCGTCCGACGCCGGCCGGCACGCCGGCGGTGGCCGGCGGTGTGCATGGAAGATATGTGAGGGCACGTCGAACGAATTGGCAAGGGGGCAGGGCCTTTTGGTGAACCCCGACAGTCACAGGACGCGGTCCGCGGCCCTGACGGTTCCGCTCCCACACCCCGACGGAACCGCGCCTCGACACGCGAGGGCCCCACGGGCGGACGGGCCGCTCCATCGGGGATCCCGGCACGCAGGACGCGAGCCGTGCGGAGCCGGCTTCCGCGACCCGCGGCTTCCGGCCGCCTCCCGTCCAGGAGCGCGAACTCCTGCCGCGCCTCCAGCAGCCGGTTCGCCTCGCGGACGGCCGGTCAGCTCCCGTGCCGCTGTCCGGACCTGCGGCGCGGTCAGGAGCCGTGTGCGGCAGGGAGAAAAAGGGCCCCCGCCCGCACGGCGGGCAGGGGCCGTCGTGCGGGCGGTCAGTGGGCGACGATCTGGAGGTTGGCGCTCTGTCCGGCGGTGCCGCCCACGTAGAAGGTGTGGCCGTCGGGGCCGAGGGCCAGGCCGGTGAGGTCGGTCTCGTCGAGGTCGCCGGCGGTCTCCGCGGGTACGGGGGCGCCGGTGGCGGTGTCGAGGGCGAGCACCGAGGCGCTGCTCGTGCCGTAGTTGCTGTCGGTGAGGTAGAGCCGGCTGCCGTCGGCGCTGACCTGCGGGTGCTCCAGCGCGTCGCCGCTGCCGGCGGGCTGGAAGGTGCTGGTGACGGTGTCGGTGGCCGGGTCGATGAGGGTGCTCGCGCCGGTGCCGAGTTCGGCGAGGGCGAACAGGCGCTTGCCATCGGGGGTGAACGCCAGGTTGTAGTCCAGGTTCGCGGCGGTGCCCTGGACGGTGCCGGCCACAGCGGGCGTGGTACCGGCCGTGGTCACGTGCACCACGCCCTGGCTGGTGCCGACGTACACGTCGCCGGTGCCCGGTCGGGCCGCGGGGGCGCCGACGAAGGGCGCCGGGACCTGGACCGCGGTGGTGAACGCCTGCTGCGCGGTGGCGAAGGCCAGCACCCGGCTCTGGCCGTTCTGCCGGTAGGCGGTCGCTCCGTTCTGGGAGACGTACAGAGTGGATCCGTCCGGGCTGAAGGCCAGTCCGGCGGTCGAACCCGGGGTCCAGCCGGCCGGGCGGGGCTGGTCGGGCAGGGCGAGGGTGGCACGCAGGGTCAGGGTGGCGGTGTCCACCACGCTGAGGCGCTGGCCGTCGAGCACGTACAGGCGTGAGCCGTCCGCACTGAGCGCCGGGTGGGCGCTCCACTGGAGGGTGCCGAGGGCCAGCCGCCCGGTGACGGCACCGGTCTGGGTGTCCACCACCTTCACCGTGGAGGTGTTGTCGGCCTCGGTCACCGCGACGTAGGCCGTGCCGCCGTCGGGGCTGACCACCGGTGCGGCGTTGCGGGCACCGACGGTGACGGTCGCCTCGGTGCCGGACTGCGGGGCGTCGGCTGCGGCGGCGGTGCCGGTCAGGGCGAGCAGGGTCGCGGCGGTGGCCGCCGCGGTGAGCGTCGCGGTGGTGCGGCGGGTGGTCGTGCGGGACATCGGTTTCCCCTCGTGGAACTTGCGTTGTGGTGACGGCGCGTGGGCAGGGCCGTCAGTGCTGGATGATCTGCAGGCCGGCGGTGGCGGCGTCGACCGGCGTGGTGGCAGCGGCGGCCCCGGTCACCGGTGCCAGCAGCGCCGCTGCCGAGAGCGCCACGACCGAAAGTGCCGCAGCGGCCCGGCGCGTCGTCCCCGAACGAATTCTGGACACCAATTCCCCCTCTTGCACCGCGTGTTGCGATCCCGGGGGCAGGCTAGCCCATGCAGGCGAAGATCTGATCGACGTACGAGCGGCCGTACGGTGATCGCCTGCCGTTGCGGGACGGTGACGGTCCATCCACAACCCTGGCCGCAAAGCCCGGTCGACGGCTCGGCCAGTCAACTCCGGCCAACTTGAGCTCAACCGCCCGGTGCCGTCGAGGTCGGGTAGGTCGGAGAGCGGACGGCCGGGACGCCGGCGGTGGTCGCCCTCAGTCAGCGGCTGTGGGAGCCAGCAGCACGGCGGCCGCGGCGATGAAGGCGACGGATGCTTCCTTGGCCGCGTGCCGCCGGGCGTCCAGCTCGGCCCGGTCGACGGCCTTGCGCAGCGCGTACGTGGCATCGGCGGCCTGCTGGGCGGGGCCGGCCAGCTCGGGGGCCAGGACCTGAAGGCGGATGTGGGGCGCGGTGATTGCCGCCCGGGTGTCGTGGGACCTCGTCTGGGCCTCCAGCTGGTGCTCGGGCTCGGCCTCGGTCAGGGCCAGGCGCTCCCGATGGAACATCGCCGAGCGGTGCGCGTCCAGGGCGGCCGCGAATTCGGTGACGGCGCCGAGCCGGTCCTGGCGGTGGCTGTCGGCGCGCTCCTCGGCGCGTGCGGTCCGTGCCGAACGGTGCTGGAGGAGTCCGGCGGTCAGGGCACCGGCGAGGGTACCGAGCACTGCAACGATCGAGGGCCATATGGACATCAGGTGTTGGGTCCTCTCGGGTGGTCGTCGATCTCGAGCGCTGCGGATGTCCACCAGAAATGACGTCACCCGGCGACCGGGTCTCCGTCGGACGGGTGCTGGTTCGCAGCCTGCCGACGATCAGAGCCGGTTCGCGATCTGCCGGCCGAGCTGTTCGAGGAACCCCTGCAGGCCGTGTGACCCGCCGGCGCGCGTTCGGAAGAACATAGCCACCCCGATGGGCCGGCCGGCCCACCAGGGCATGGCCCAGGGCTGGCCGTCGGTGCTGCGCCGGATCGCCCCCCACGCTCGCGGAGTGACCGTCGCGCGGGCCCTCAGGCGCGGCCGAGGACGCGCTCCACGGCGATCTCGATGACCACCCGGTCCGGGTTCTCCCGGGGCGTGCGGTAGCGCTCGGCGTAGCGCCGCTCCGCGTCGGCGACCTGCTCGGGCTCGTCGCGCACCACCGCGACGCCCTCCAGGGTGGACCAGCGGGCCCGGTCCACCTGGCAGACCGCGACCCGCAGGCCCTCCGCCCCGGCCGCCGCGACGTTGCGCGCCTTGCGGCTGGTACGGCTGGTGATCACCCGGGCGGTGCCCGTCTTCGGCTCGAAGGTCACGCCGACCGGCACCACGTGCGGCGAGCCGTCCGGCCGGATGGTGGTCAGGGTGGAGATGTGCCGCTCGCGCCAGAAGGCGAGGAAGGCTTCGTCGAGGTCGCGCGGGTCGTGGGCCATGATCGGGATGGTACGGCCCCCGGGAGACGATCAACGTCCCGGGGGCCGTAGCGGCATCGGAACCGGCGGCATCCGGACCGGCGCCAGGACCTACGGCTCAGTGCCCGCGCGCGACCCACTCCGGCAGGGCCGGGGCCTCGGCGCCGATCGTGGTCGGGTCGCCGTGGCCGGTGCGCACCACCGTCTCGGCCGGGAGCGAGAGCAGCCGCTCGCGGATCGACTCGATGATGGTCGGGAAGTGCGAGAACGAGCGCCCCGTCGCACCCGGGCCACCCTGGAACAGGGTGTCCCCGGTGAACACGGTGCCCAGCTCCGGCGCGTACAGGCAGACCGCGCCCGGCGCGTGCCCCGGGGTGTGCAGCACGGTCAGCCCGGTGCCGGCCACCTCGATCCGCTGCCCGTCGGCGAGTTCGCCGTCCGGGAGCCGCTCGGGGTGGGTGAGCTTCCACAGCGGCAGGTCGTCCGGGTGCAGCAGGATCGGCGCCCCGGTGCGCTCGGCGAGGGCCGGGGCGGCGTCGATGTGGTCGTTGTGCGCGTGGGTGGACACGATCGCCACCAGCCGCCGCCCACCGAGCGCCGCCTCGATCGCCGTCGCGTCGTGTGCGGCGTCGATCACCACCGCCTCCTGGTCGTCGCCGACGATCCAGACGTTGTTCTCCACCTCCCAGCTGCCGCCGTCCAGCTCGAAGGTCCCGGCGGTGACCAGCCGGTCGATACGGGCGGAGGTCACAGCACCACCACCGAGCGGAGGACGTCGCCCTGGTGCATGCGCTCGAAGGCCTGCTCCACCGCGTCGAGTTCGATGGTCTCGGTGACGAAGGCGCCGAGGTCCAGGCGGCCCTGGAGGTAGAGGTCGATCAGCATCGGGAAGTCGCGGGACGGCAGGCAGTCGCCGTACCAGGAGGACTTGAGGGCGCCACCGCGGCCGAAGACGTCCAGCAGCGGCAGTTCCAGGGTCATCTCCGGGGTCGGGACGCCGACCAGGACGACGGTGCCGGCGAGGTCGCGGGCGTAGAAGGCCTGCCGGTACGTCTCGGGGCGGCCGACGGCCTCCACCACGACGTCCGCGCCGTTGCCTCCGGTGAGTTCGCGGATCGCCTCGACCGGGTCGGTGGTACGGGAGTTGACGGTGTGGGTGGCCCCGAGCGTACGGGCCGTCTCCAGCTTGCGGTCGTCGATGTCGACGGCGATGATCTTCGCCGCGCCCGCCAGCCGGGAGCCCATCACGGCCGCGCCGCCGACGCCGCCGCAGCCGATCACGGCGACCGAGTCGCCCCGGCCGACGTTGCCGGTGTTGATCGCGGCGCCCAGGCCCGCCATCACGCCGCAGCCCAGCAGGCCGGCGACGGCCGGCTCGGCGGTCGGGTCGACCTTGGTGCACTGGCCGGCCGCGACCAGGGTCTTCTCGGCGAAGGCGCCGATGCCCAGGGCCGGGGACAGCTCGGTGCCGTCCAGCAGCGTCATCTTCTGCTCGGCATTGTGGGTGTTGAAGCAGTACTGCGGGCGGCCGCGCTTGCAGGCGCGGCACTGGCCGCACACCGCGCGCCAGTTGAGGACGACGAAGTCGCCGGGCTCAACCTCGGTGACGCCCTCGCCGACCGACTCCACGATGCCCGCGGCCTCGTGACCGAGCAGGAACGGGAACTCGTCGTTGATGCCGCCCTCGCGGTAGTGGAGGTCGGTGTGGCAGACGCCGCAAGCCTGGATCCGGACCACCGCCTCGCCCGGCCCCGGGTCCGGCACCACGATCGTGGTCACCTCCACGGGCGCGCCCTTGGCGCGCGCGATGACTGCCTTGACCTGCTGGGGCATCCGAATCCACCTCCGTCGGCCGGTGCGGCTCTGCACCGGGCGTGACCTGCGACGAACGACTGCAGAGGAACTGTAGAGGGACTCCGGTAGCTCTGCCCACGAAGCGTAGCGCCCGGCCGGTCGGCCGTCGTCGGAGCGGGTCGGGTGATCCCGCTCACCGCACGTGCCGGGCGCATATCCGCCGCCTGACCGCGTCTCACGCGGCGCCCGCCCCGGCGCGGCTCGGCACCGGGGGCGCGAGGGTGGCGCTGAGCGCCTGTCAGCGTGCTACGAACTGCCCGGAAAGCACCGCCGTTGGCTGGAAGTGCCGCAGACGGCTGCCCCGCCGTCCACGTACGGTCGTAGCGGAAGCGGTCCACGTGACCACGCTCAGCACACCCGCCCCACCTGACGGCACGCCACCGCGCGCCGCCCGTGCCGGGCACGTACCGACCGTACGCCCCCGCACGTTTCGCACCATCCCGCGCACGGGCCCGCGCCCCTGCGCGAGCTGCGTTTCCCGGCCCACCCGCACCATGGCCCACCCGCACCCCGGCCCTGAGTCGAGCCGCCCGGCCGAACCGCCCGTCCCCGCACGATCCCGGATCACCCCCCGTCGGACCGCCCCGCGCGGCCCGCTGACCTGGAGTCTGGAGTACGGATGTCCACCGAGAACAGTGCGACCGGTGCCGGCACCGGCATCGCCCCGCTCCCCCCGCTGCACTGCCTGCGCCACCTGGAACCCGGCCCGCCGCGGCTCGCCGCGCTGCCCACCGGCACCCCGGTCTGGCTGGTCAGTCGGCACGCCGACGTGCGACAGGTGCTCACCGACCCCCGCCTGGGCCGCGCCCCGCTCTACGCGCCGGACGCGCCGCCGGTCACGGTCACGCCGAACATCCTGGACGACCCGCAGGGCATGCTGAACATCGACGGCACCGAGCACCAGCGGCTGCGCCGTACCGTGCAGCGGGCGTTCACCCCGCGCGCGATCGCCCGCTGGAAGCCTTGGGTGGCCTCGGTGGTCGAGTCACTGATCGACGAGCTGATCGACCACGGCTCCCCCGCCGACATCGTCGCCGCCTACACCCGTCCGCTGCCGGTCGCGGTGATCAGCCGTCTGATGGGCCTGGACAACCTCGACGGCAAGCGGCTGGCGCACTGGAGCGACCACGCGCTGTCCACCACCGCCTACACCGCCGAGGCGATCAGCGCCGCGATGACCGAGTTCGCCGCCTTCGGCGCCGAGGTGATCGCCGAACGCCGCGCGGCCCCTGGCGAGGACCTGGTCAGCGGTCTGCTCGCGGCCGCCGCCGACGACGGCTCGATCACCGAGGGGCAGCTGATCGCGCTGGTCATCGGCCTGGTGATGGCCGGGCACGAGACCACCATGACCAGCCTCGGCAACGCCCTGGTCTACCTGCTGGAGGACGGCCGGGAGGCCTGGCAGCGGCTCGCCTCCGACGAGGCCAGCGCCGCCGCCGCGACCGAGCAGATCCTGCGCGCCGTCCCGCTCGGCGACGCCCAGGAGTACATGCCCGGACTGCTGCGCCGCACGGTGGAGGACGTGGAGATCGGCGGGGTGGTGATCCCGGCCGGCAGCGTGGTGGCCGCCGACGCCAACGCCGCCAACCAGGACCCGTCGGTCTACACCGGGGACCTCGGCACCGAGCTGTTCTCCCCGCTGGCCGCGCCGATGCTCACCTTCGGCGCCGGTCCGCACCACTGCCTGGGCGCCTGGCTGGCCCGGATGGAGCTCGAACTCGCCCTGCACCGGCTGGCCCGCCGCCTGCCCGCGCTGCGGATGGCCGGCCCGGTCGACGGCATCGACTGGCGGCACGGGCTGCTCACCCGCAGCCCCAACGCGCTGCAGGTCTCCTGGTGACGGGCTCCGCCGAGACCGAGGACGTGGTGGTCCGGGTCGACCGGGACCGCTGCATCGGCTCCGGGATGTGCGCGCTGAGCGCCCCCGGCTCGCTGGCCCTGGACGCCGAGGGACGGGCCCAGCCGGTGGCCGAATACGCCGACGGTGGCGCGGAGTTGACGGACGGGCTGGCCGAGGCGGTCGAGTTCTGCCCGGTCGAGGCGCTCGCCCTCCACTCGGCGCGCGGCGGGTACCGGATCGCCCCGGCGGACTGACGGACCAACCGGCGCCACCCGGTGCCGCCCGGTGCCGCCCGGTGCCGCCTGCTGCGACTGCGGCAGCAGGCGGCGGGCGGCACCGGGGCTTTCCGGGCCTGAGATCAATGAGCTGAGCTAATGCATCGATGAGCTATTCGATCTTGTTCAGCCCTTCCTCCGGCTGGTGGGCCGACCGCATGACGAATGCGGAAACCCTCGCACCTCCGACCGACTCACCCACCACCCACCGCTGGCCACCGGTCCTCGCCGTCGCCCTGGCCACCTTCACCGTGGTGTCCTCGGAAACGATGCCGGTCGGCCCGCTCACCCCCATGTCCCACAGCCTCGGCGTCTCCGACGGCACCACCGGCCATCGTGATCAGCACGATGTTGTTCAGGACCGGGGTCCACATCATCGCCCCGAACCGGTTCCGGGCGTTGAGGGTCTGCCCGAAGATGCCACCCTCGCCCTGGCCCTCCAGGCACTCGCCCTGATCCCGTACGCCCGCGCGGCCGGCTTCCGGCTGCGACCGCGTTTCGACTGGCGGGGCACCGGCCTGCGCAAGAGCGTGAGCGCGGCGCGCTGGACCCTGCTGTTCGTCCTGGCCAACCTCGTGGCGAGCACCGTGGTCACCCGCCTGGCGTCCGCGGCGGACGCCGCCCTGCCCGACGACGGGGTCGGCTACACCGCCTACAGCTACGCCCAACAGATCTGGATGCTCCCCCAGTCGATCGTCACGGTCTCCCTCATCACCGTGCTCCTCCCGCGGATGAGCCGGGCGGCGACCGAGCACCGCCTGGACGACCTGCGCGCCGACCTCTCCCGCGCGCTCCGGGTCAGCGGCGTCGTCATCGTCCCGGCGGCGTTCTTCTTCGCCGCCTTCGGCCCGCAGATCGCGCAGCTGCTGTTCGCCCACGGAGCCGCCAACGCCGCGACGACCGTCCCGCTGGGCCACATGCTGCAGGCCTTCGGCCTGGGGCTGATCCCGTTCTCCGCCCAGTACCTCCTGCTGCGCGGCTTCTACGCCTTCGAGGACACCCGCACGCCCTTCCGCATGGCGCTGTGGATCAGCGGCATCAACATCGCCCTGGCCGTGGCCTGCCACCTGCTGCTGTCCACCCGGTGGGCGGTCACCGGGATGGCCGCCGCCTACGCCCTGTCCTACGCCATCGACCTGCTGCTCACGGCCCTGCGGCTCCGGCGCCGCACCGGCGGATCTGCCGCACCTACGCCAAGTTGACCGCTGCCGCCACCGGCGCCGGCGCCACCGCGATGGCGCTGCTGTTCCTCCTCTTCGCACGACTTCTGCGCATCGGGGAGCTGCGCGGCCTGCCGGGTAGGCCCTGACCGCGCCGTGCCCACGCCAGGACGGCGCGCGGCTCCGCAGCGAGGTCCGGCCGCAACGGCAATATGTTCATCAACCATGAACAAAGGGGCAGATGATGGTATATAGGGCCACAGCCCTCAGGAATGCCGCAGCGGCCACAGCCGCGCTGCTGCTGGGCGCCGGGCTCGCCCCGGCCGCCTCCGCCGCAACGCCGAACGCAGGCAATCCGGCCGCGGAGCGGCTCGGCACGTACTGGACCGCGGCCCGCATGGCGGCCGCACTGCCCGGCGACACCGAACCCACCGCACCCGCCGCGGCGGACGGGCCCCGGCCCGGCGAGTTCATCCCTCCGAGCAAGAGCTTCGACGGCATCCCGCAGGCGGGCGCGTTCTTCTGGACCGATGCCGACGGCACGGGCCGCACGTGCAGCGCCTCCGTGGTGCACAGTCCCGACCACAACCTGGTGCTGAGCGCGGGGCACTGTCTCAAGGGGTACTCCGGCACCTCCCCCAAGCGGAACCTGGGGTTCGTTCCGCAGTACCACGACGGACTCAAGCCGTTCGGCATCTTCCCCGTCAAGGACGACGGCGTCTACGTCGCGCAGGAGTACTACGCCAGGGGTGAGCACGCCGGGGCCGCGTACGACTTCGGGTTCGCGGTGACCGAGCGCAACCAGGACGGCCACCGGCTGGAGGACGTGGTGGGCGCGGTCCAGCTGCTCACCGGCACCGGTTACTCCCACGCTCCGGTACGGATGATCGGGTACCCGGGCAGCGCACAGAAGCCGCTGGAGTGCTTGAGCTGGACCACCAGGTGGGTCAGTGACGATCCTGCGGATCCGGGCACCTTCGAACGCATCGCGTGCGACGGCTTCGTGGGCGGGACCTCGGGCGGGCCCATGCTGGTGCCGTGGCCGCGCGGCTGGGCGGTGATCGGGGTCATCGGCGGCTACCACACCGGCGGCAACACCCCACAGATCTCCTACAGCGCCCACTTCGGTCCCGCCACCCGAGCCCTGTACGACGCCGCGACCACCGGCGGGGTGGCGGCGGGCCCGGCCTCCTGAGGCCCCGCCGACTCGAACACCACAGTCGCACCGGGCTGAACACCCTGACCGGACGTCAGCCATTCGACGGAGCCCGGACCCAGCCCGGACCCCGGTCCCGGATGACACGTCACCAGGTCCGAGCCCCTCTCACTCCCGTCACTTATCGCATGTATCCGATTACAAGAAGTGATCGACTGGAGTGTGATCTGCCGCGCTGCCGCACGGTGGAGAGCGGCCTCACCTCAAGCCAGGACGTCAGGAGACATCAGTGGTCAGACATCACGCCCCACAACACCCTCCCACCGGGGTGGGGGCAGGACGAAGCCGAGCCCGCACAGGCGTCGGCACTCGTGAACAGTGGCGGCGGGCAGGAGTCGTGGCGGGACTGTGCGTGGCGTTGTCCGGCACCGCACTGACACCCGCGACCTCCGCACCAGCGGGGGCCAAGCCGGCCACCGGGGTACGAGGAACTGATCCATCGGTCACCTTCGGCTTCACCGGGACCCCGCAGCCCCTCACCGTCCCCGCGAACGCGATCGTCACCATCACCGCGGACGGCGCCGGCGGCGCCGACAACACCGGCACCGTTTGCGGATTTACCGGGACCGGGGGGACGGGGGGACGCGTCGTCACCACACTGCCGCCAACCAGTGCCCCGACGACCTTCACCATCAACGTCGGCAGCACCGGCACCGCCGGCTGCAACGGAACCGGCACCGCCGGATACAACGGCGGCGGCGCGGGCGGCACCGGCGGCCACAACACCGGCGGCAACTGCGTAGCCGCCGGGGCCGGGGGAGGCGGAGGCGGAGGCTACTTCGGCGGCGGCGGAGGCGGCGCCTCCGCCCCCGGCAACAGCGGTTTCGGCCGCGCGGGTGGTGGCGGTGGTGGCGGAGGCAGCAGCTTCGCCACTCCGACGGGCACCGGGACGGCCTATGCGGACTCGAGCATCGGGACGGCGAACAAAAACGGTCAGGTGATCGTCTCCTACACGGTGGTCACCCCTTCCTTGACCATCGCCAAGACCCACACCGGGAAATTCGTCCAGGGCAAGCGGGGGACCTACACCATCGAGGTCGGCAACACCGGGCCTGGCGCCACCGATGGCAGCACGGTCACCGTGACCGACACCCTCCCGCCGGGACTCATCGCCCACCGCATCGACGGCACCGGATGGAACTGCACCCAGGCCACCCTCACGTGCACGCGCAGCGATGTCCTGGCAGCAGGCGGCAGCTACCCGCCCATCACCCTCAAGGTCAAGGTCTCCTGCGACCGCGACGTTGCCCAGGAGGTCACCAACAAAGCCACCGTCACAGGAGGCGGCGACAGCGCCACCCACACCGCCAACGACCCCACCACCATCAAACGCAACAAGCACTGTCGCGACGACGAGCACGAACCCTGGTAGACGATTGGTCTCAGAACATTGATCTGGTCGTGCCGTTGACTGACGCGCAGTGGGAACGGACAGAGCCGTCGTCGCCGGACCGGATGCCGAGGGCGACCTGGACCGGGAGGTCGCAGTCGACTCCACGATCGTGCGCTCGCACCAGAACGCGGCCGGGGCCCGGCAAAAGGGGCCCCGGCCGGCGGGCTTGGCGACGCACCCGCGTTCGACACCGCCTGAAAGTCCCGCGCGGCCTGGCCGGCCGCTACGAGAAGACCACCACCGTCTTCCGAGCCGGACTCCACATCGTGGGCGTCTTCATCCGGTCCGCCCGTTGAGCCGGAAGAACCTAGCCGCGCCGCGCCCACGCCAGGACGGCGCGCAGCTCCGCGGCCGGATCGCCCTCGTGGTACGGGCGTTCGCTGGGCTCGATGTGGTCCAGGAACTCCTGGTACCGCAGCGCGTAGGACAGGTGGTAGAGCGGCTCGGCGAGGTCCAGTGCCCGGCGGGGGTCCGAGCCCGGGGCGTGCTGCCGCCAGGCGTCCGTCCAGACCCGGGCATGGTGCCGCCAGGCCACCGGGGTGAGGTAGGCGCGGGGGCGCAGGCCGTCCAGGGCGGGGTGGCCGAGGCAGGCGTCGGCATAGTCGACGACCACCGAACTCGCGCCGTCGGAGCGCCAGTTGCCGGGGTGGAAGTCGCCGTGCACCAGGGTCTCGGGGAGGCCGCACGCGGCCAGCCGGTCCAGCAGCTCGGGGAGGTCGGCGGCGAAGGCGCGGAGGCGGTGCAGCTCCTCGGGGGTCAGGTCGGTCTCGCTGGGGAGCCGGTCCAGTAGAGCCGTCAGCTGGGCGAGCAGCGCGCCGGGCGTCCGGTCCCGCAGGCCTGCGAGGGCGGTCCGGCGCTCGGCGAGCGCCGCCTGGGCGGCCACCAGGCGCGGGACGACGTCGGCGACGGTCTCGGCGGAGGGGCTCCAGCAGTCCTCGCCGGGGACGTGGTCGAGCAGCAGCCGCCCGCCCGCCGGGTCGGCGGCGAGGACGGTCGGGACGAGGGTCGGGTCGACGCCGCCGAGCAGCGCGATGACCTCGCCCTCACGGGCGTTGAAGGCGGGGGTGGTGGTCTTGAGCCAGGCGTCGGTGCCGGTGGCCGTCGGGAGGCGGAGGAGGCCGGAAAGGTTCCAGGTACGAATCTGCCGTGCGGGGGCGGAACTTGGGCGATCGATCGCCAGGAGCTCCAGTTCCGCCCAGCCCAGGGCCTCCCGCAGGCCCTCCGGAGTCGCCCAGGCGGCCCGCAGCGGGGCGGGGGCGAGCAGTGCGGCCGTTTCGCCGTCCAGGGGGCGGGAGTTGAGCGCCGTCGGCCGCCGCAGTGCCTCGGCGTGGTACCGGACCCGACCGCCGTGGCCGGGATCCTCGCTGTGCCCGTCGACCAGCCGGGCCACGAGCACCGGCACCCCGGCCGACTCGGCCGCCCGGGCCACCACCCCGTCGACGGAGGACCACCAGCCGAGTTCCACCCCGAAGGGGCCCAGCCGCCCGAAGTACTCGTTCCCGTAGGTGAGATCGACGGTCACGGTCCGGCTGTTCGCTCGCTGCATCCGGGCAGCTTCGCCCACCGGGGCATCCGAGCGCGAACGGTTTTCCGGGGCGACGGACACCTGCGGGCACATGGGGGCATGGCGCTCTACTTCTGGAGCCCGGGGTCGGCGGACGGGGCGTACTGCGCCAGGCCGTTGCCGAGGGACCAGTCGATCGACGCGTTCTCGGTGAGGGTGACGAACACGTTCCGCGACTCGGTGCCCGCGTACTGCTCGGCGAGTTCGGCGATCCTCCGGTACAGCGCCCGCTTCTGGTCGGGGGTCCGGCCGGCGCGCAGGGTGATCGCGATGTAGACGATGCCGTCGTCGCGGTGCACGCCGAGGTAGTCGCCGTAGCGCAGCGCGCTGTTGGCGCCGTCGTGGCTGACCAGGACCTGGAAGTTGTCCTCCGGCGAAATGCCGGTCGTCTCCACCAGGGCCTCGTGCACCGCGCGCCCGAGCGCGTCCAGCCGTGCGGCGTCGGCGCGTAGGGCATCGATCCGGACAAAGGGCATCTCGGGTTTCCTCTCCGTCGGCCGACCGGGACCGATTCACTCGGCCACGACCGTACATACTAGTAGGTACAGGTGATCAATCAACCGCCGGGCCGATCCGGCCGGTGGTCGCGAAGGACAGCATCGAGTCCACCAGCGTGGTCACCGGCCGGAGGCTCCCGCGGAGCCGCGCCCTACGGGATCGCCACCGCCGCGCCGGAGACCCGCACCCGGGTGTCCTCGGCGCGCAGTTCGACGCGCAGCACGCCGGGGCGGCCGAGGTCCTCGCCCTGGTGCAGCGTCAGCACCACCGGGGCCGTCACCGCGCCCTGCTCGCGCAGGTAGGCGCCGAAGGCAGCGGCGGCGGCGCCGGTGGCCGGGTCCTCGACGACGCCGCCGACCGGGAAGGGGTCGCGGACGTGGAAGACCTCGGCGGCCTCGCGCCAGACGAGCTGGAGGGTGGTCAGGTCGCGGGCGCGCATGTAGGCGGCCAGCCCGTCGAAGTCGTAGTCGAGGCGGGCGAGGCGCGAGCGGGTGGCGGCGGCGAGGACCAGGTGGCGGGCGCCCGCGTAGGCGATGCGCGGGGGCAGGGCCTGGTCCAGGTCGGCGGCGGACCAGCCGAGCAGGGCGAGCGCCTCGGCGACATCGGCCTCCGGCACCTCCTCGGTCCTCGGCTCGACGCTGGTGAGGGTCGCCCGCAGCACGCCGTCGGCGCAACGCTCGACCTCGACCGGGACGTCACCGGCCGCCGTGCCGAACACGTACCGCCCGGGCCCGGTGCGCTCGGCCAGGGCCACGGCGGAGGCGACGGTCGCGTGCCCGCAGAACGGCACCTCGGCGAGCGGGCTGAAGTACCGTACGGCGTAAGAACCTTGGAGCGGACCAGCGGTCAGGAAGGCGGTCTCGGAGTACCCGACCTCGGCGGCGATGGCGAGCATCCGCTCGCCGGTCAGCCCGGTGGCGTCGAGCACCACGCCGGCCGGGTTTCCGCCCTCGGGGCGGGTGGAGAAGGCGGCGTAACGGAGGATCTCGGGCGGGGCAACAGGGGCAGCGTCGTCGGTCATGACCGGACGAACGTGTTCCGGCCGGCTACTGTTCCCGGTCACCGCAGCATCGCCTCCAGGAAGTCCGAGCCGAGCCGGGCACTGGACGACAGGTCCAGCTGGTAGAGCATGTACCGCCCGCGCCGCTCGGTGATCAGCAGCCCGGCCTTGCGCAGCACGGCCAGGTGCCGGGACACCTCGGGGGCGCTGAGCTGCCAGGAGGCGGCGAGCTCGCCGGTGGTGTGCGGGCCGCGCGCGATGGTGCGGGCGAGGCGCAGCCGGATCGGGTGGGCGAGCGCCTCCAGGCGCTGCTGGACGAGGGTGAGCGAGACGGGCTCGGGCAGGCCGGCCTCGGCGACGGGGTACTGGAGGACGGGCCGCCAGCCCGGCGCGTGCACGGCCAGCAGGTGGGGGCGGCCGAAGGCACTGGGGATGAAGGTGACGCCCCCGCTGGCGGTGCCGCTGGTGGTGCTGTCCTGCAACTTGTCGATGACGATCCGCCGCCGCCCGCCGCCCTCGTCGAGGGTGACGGACGGTGAGATCGCGCCGACGGCCTCGGCGAGGCCCCGGCGGACGAGCAGGTCGGCCTTGTGCCGGGCGTCGGCCGCGAGGCCGGGCAGGACGCGCTGCCAGGCATCGGCGAAGAACGCGGACTGACAGTCCTCCAGCATCCTGCGCACCAGCGCCCGGACGGCGGGCGGGTCGGCGAGCAGCCGGTCGGCGAACGCGGCCTGCCGGGGGCCGCGGGCGAGGGAGAGCTCCCGGGCGCGCTCGTTGGCCACGGGGTCGGTGAGCGGGGAGGCCGTCTTGCGGTTGAGCCGGGAGGAGCCGCAGGTGGTGATGAGGGCGGAGGCGACGTACAGCTCGTCGTCGATCCGGTCGACGGCGTCGAGCTCCTCGGTGAGGGTGGCGCCGGGCAGGGCGGGAACGAGGAAGTCGGCCCGCGAGGAGCGCCAGAGGAAGTCGGCCTCCAGCAGCCGTTCGGCGAGCTCGGGCGGGATCGCGGTGGTGGTGCTCGCGACCCAGCCGTGCAGCGCCGGATGGTGCGCGGGCTCGGCGAGCGCGTGCAGCATGGCGTTCAGCTCGGCGAGCGGGGAGGGGGCGAAGAGCAGGCGCTCCTCGGGCAGACCGGTGATGTCGATCGTCACGCTCATGCGCCCACCTCTCCCCCAGCCTCCGGCCGGGGGTACCCCCACCACGCGGCGGAGGCACTCGCCACAACGCGCCTCTTGACGGTTCGCTCGCTTCGCTCGTTCACGTGCAGGATCCTGCCACCCCCTCGAACCCCGGCCGCCGCCGATTGACGCGAACCGTCAATCCACGTGCCACCGGGCCCGAACCGGGCGGACGGTACCGGCCATGAGCCTGATCCAGGAGAAGTCCGTCCATGACCACGCCGCCGTCCGCAACGGCGAGCCGCCCGCCGCACCGATCGGCGCCGGCCGTCGGAACCCGTCCGCGCTGCTGAGCCTGCTGACCGCCGCCGGCGGCCCCCGGTACGCGGCGGCGCTCGCCGTGGACGCGGTGGGCGGCGGCATGCTGCGCCCGTTCCTGCTGCTGTACGGCGTCGGGGTGCTGCACCTGCACGCCGGCGCGGTCGGGTTGGCGCTGTCGGCCGGGATGGTGGTCGGCCTGCTGGTGGTGCCGCTGACCGGCCGCTGGATCGACAGCGGCGCCCGGACCCTGCCCGCCGCCGTCACGCTGGTGCTGCGGTCGGCGGGCGCGCTCACCCTGCTCGCGGCCGACGGGCTGCCGCTGTTCACCGCTGCGGCGGTGCTGTTCGGGGTGGGCAGCCAGTCCTGGCCGACCACCCACGCCGCCGTGGTGAGCACCCTGACCGAGGGACGGCTGCGGGACGCCGCGCTCGCCGCCGGCAAGTCGGTGCGCAACGCGGGCCTGGGCGCGGGCGCGCTGCTGGCCACCGTCGCGGTGGCCGACGGGGCTGGCGCGATCCGCCTGCTGGCCGGGGTGACGGGCGTGGCCTGCCTGGTCGCCGCCGCGCTGGTGGGGTCGCTGCGGGTACGCGCGCCGCACAAGGCCCACCGGGTGAGTCCGCGGGAACGGCACGAACCGCTGCGCCGGATCAACCTGCTGAGCCTCGCCAACCTCCCGTACGCGTTCTGCTTCGACGTGTTGGAGGTGGCACTGCCCGCGCTGCTGGTGCTGCATCTGCACACCTCTGCGGCGTGGTCCTCGGGCGTGTTCGTGGGCAACACGGTGCTGGTGATCGCGTTGCAGCTGGCCATCGTGCTGCGGTTGGCGAAGCGTTCGCGGCGGGCCGTGCTGGCTGCCGCGGGGGCGGCGCTGAGCGTGTCGTACCTGGGCTTCTGGGCGGCCGGGTCGCTGGGCGGCACCTCGGGCGCGGTGGGCATCGCGGCGGTGGCGGTGCTGTACACGCTGGGCGAGATCCTCTACACCGGCTCGGGTACGGCCCTGGTGACGGCGTCCGCGCCACCGCACCTGCTCGGGCGGGCGCTGGCGCGCTGGGAGCTGTCCAGTGGGGTCGGCCGGGCGGCGGCGCCGGCGGCGCTGACGGCGCTGCTGGCCGCCGGGCCCGGGTTGCTGTGGGTCTGCCTGGCGGCGACCACGGCGGTCGGGGCGCTGGCAGTGCTGCGGCTCGCGCCGACCGAATCCGAGTAGCCCGGGCCGGCTGGGATGATCATCACCATGGCCCTGACCCCCTTCCAGCAGCAGCTCCACAACCGGATCACCGCCGCCACCGAGGTGACGGCCCCGCCGAGGCCCTGGCGGCCCGTCGGCCCGGGCCTGATCCCGGTCGGGGCGCTGCAGGGCATCGGGTTCGCCGTCCACCCCGAGACCGGGCACGACCTGGTGCTGACGGTCTCCAGCAGCGGGCACGGCCTGTTCGACGCGGTGACGGGCGAGAAGCTGGAGCGCGAGTACGACCCGGAGGAGGACCCGGACGGCGCGGATCTCTCCTGCCCCGGCATCGGCCCGGTCGCGGACGTCCGGATCCCGGTGGCCGGGATGTGGGGCGGCGGCCTGCACAACAGTGCGGCGGGCGGCTGGGGCGTCGAGGTGATCTCCCCGGAGTGGCCGAGCCACCGCGTCCTGCTGACGGCCGGCCCCTGGAGCGGCGGGCACGGCACGGCCTGGTGGCACGTCTTCCACGCCTACTGGTCCGAGTTCCGCGCCGCCGGGTTCTCCCCCACCGGCCGGACCCTCGCGGTGGCCACCAGCAGCGACCTCACGCTCTGGACCCGGCACTGACCTTCCGGATGCGGACGCCGCCGCCAGCACGGATGCTGGCGGCGAGGCGTGCCCGGCCCGAGGAAGGACAGCGCGACGCATGAGTGCCCTCGACTTCGAGATCATCGACAGCCCCGACAGCTCGCTCAACAAGACCTCCGTCCTGGTCACCGGCCCGAACAACGCCCTGCTGGTGGATGCCGGGTTCACCCGCTCCGACGGGCGCCGCCTGGTCGAGCGGGTGCGCGCCAGCGGCAAGCGGCTGACCACCGTCTTCATCAGCCACGGCGACCCGGACTTCTACTTCGGCGCCCAGGAGGTCCAGGACGCCTTCCCGCAGGCCCGTTTCCTGGCCAGCTCCTCGACCGTGGAGCACATCCAGGAGACCTTCGACGCCAAGCTGCGCGCCTGGTCCCACCTCGGCCCCGAGCTGCCCACCCGGCTGGTCCGGCCCGAGGTGCTGCCCGGGGACGAGCTCGTCTTCGAGGGGCACCGGTTCGAGCTGCGCGGTTCCGACTTCCACCTGCCCGACCGGCACTACCTGTGGCAGCACCACCACCGCGCGGTGCTCGGCGGGGTGCTGCTCTTCGAGGGCCTGCACGTGTGGACGGCCGACACCCCCACTTCCGCCCAGCGCGCCGCCTGGATCGACCTGGTGGACGGCATCGAGGCGCTCCAGCCGACCTGGGTGGCGGCCGGCCACCGGATCGCCGACGCGCCCACCGACCTGAACGCGCTCGACCACACCCGCGCCTACCTGCGCGCCTTCGAGACCGAGCTGGGCCGGGCGGCGGACGCGGCCGCCGCCAAGGAGGCGCTGGAGCGGCGCTTCCCGCAGCTCGGGCTGAGGATCGCGGTCGACATCGGCACCAAGGTCGCCATGGGCGAGATGGCCTGGGGTTGAGCGCGCGATGATCGAGATCCCCCGGGACGTCGCCACCTTCGCCGAGTCCGCCGCCCCCGCCGACGTGGTCCGCCGCCAGTACCTGGCCTCCGCCCGGGGCGACCTGTCCGCGCTGCGCACCACCCTCGCCGAGGACGTCGAGTGGACCGAGATGGCCGGCTTCCCGCTGGCCGGCACCTACCGCACCCCGAAGGGCGTCACCGCCGGCGTCATGGAGCGCCTGTCCGCCGAGTGGGACGACTGGACGGCGCACGACGACACCTATGTGGTGGACGGCGAGAACGTGGTGGTCCTGGCCCGCTACACGGCCGTCCACAAGGCCACCGGAAAGCCGCTCGCGGTCCGGGTGGCCCACCACTTCACCGTGCGCGGCGGCCGGATCGTCCGCTTCGAACAGTTCACCGACACCGCCCTGGTCAGGGAGGCGATGACGCCGTAGCGCGGCGCGTTCGGCCGCCAGGACCGCACGTTCGGGCGCAGCACCGCTCATTCACCCGAACGGGCGAGCGTGGCGCGGCGCGCCCGTCGCGGTCTCGACACGCCACCCGTACGGCGACACGCTGGGGCCTGATCTGCGGCGGAGAGCGAGGAGTTGACCATGGCGGGCACGGAAACCGGAGCGGGACAGGGGCGGGAGCGTCCGATCGTGATCGTCGGGGCGTCCCTGGGCGGCGCCAAGGCGGCCGAGGCACTGCGCGAGGCCGGGTACCGGGGCGGCATCGTCCTGATCGGAGACGAGCACGAGCGGCCGTACGAGCGGCCGCCGCTGTCCAAGGGCTACCTGCTCGGCAAGGAGTCCCGGGAGAAGATCTACGTCCACCCGCCGCAGTGGTACGCCGAACACGACGTCACGCTGCGCCTGGGCACGGCGGTGGCCGCCATCGACCCGGCCGGGCACACCGTGACGCTCACCGACGACGGCCGGGTGGAGTACGCCAAGCTGCTGCTGACCACCGGCTCGGTGCCGCGCCGGCTGCCGGTGCCCGGAGCGGACCAGAACGGCGTGCTCTACCTGCGCCGGGTCGAGGACAGCGACCGGATCAAGGAGGCGCTGCGGCCGGGCGCCCGGATCGCGGTGATCGGCGCGGGCTGGATCGGCCTGGAGGTGGCGGCCGCCGCCCGCACGGCGGGCGCCGAGGTGACCGTCCTGGAGGCACTGGAGCTGCCGCTGCTGCGGGTGCTGGGCCGGGAGGTCGCCCAGGTCTTCGCCGACCTGCACCGCGACCACGGCGTGGACCTGCGCTTCGGCGTCCAGGTCACCGAACTGACCGGTGCCGACGACACGGTGAGCGGCGTGAGGCTCGGCGACGGCACCGAGGTGGCCGCCGACGCGGTGGTGGTCGGCATCGGCATCGTCCCCGCCGCCGGGCTCGCCGAGGCGGCCGGGCTGGAGGTCGACAACGGCATCAAGACCGACCAGCACCTGCGCACCTCCGATCCGGACGTCTACGCGGCCGGCGACGTCGCCAACGCCTTCCACCCACTGTTCGAGCGGCACGTCCGGGTCGAGCACTGGGCCAACGCCCTCAACCAGCCGCAGACCGCCGCCCGGGCGATGATCGGACGCTCGGACGCGGTCTACGACCGGGTGCCGTACTTCTTCACCGATGCCGAGTGGACACCTAGGCATCCTAACGAGCCGGTGGCGTCGCGGGACAAACTGAGCATGGAGTACCTCGGTTACGTCGAGCCCGACGGCTACGACCAGGTGGTGTTCCGAGGCGACGTGAAGGCCAACGAGTTCATTGCGTTTTGGCTCAAGGACGGCCGGGTCCTCGCCGGTATGAACATGAACCTCTGGGATGTCACCGACCCGATCCGCGAACTGATCGTCTCCAAGCGTGTGGTGGACGCCGACCGCCTGACGAACCCGAACGTCGCCCTCGGCGAGGTCTGAGACACGGCAAGAGCCCTGGTCGACGAGCAGCCAACCAAGGCCCCGTCCGTTCACCGCTGAGGGATGCACACGGACGGGGCCGGTTCGGTGGTCAGGGCTCCATCCGGCAGGCGTACACACCCTCGGCCAGCAGGGTCCATTTCGCCACGGCATGTCGGAAGTAGTTGGCCCATCCGCGCATGATCTGGGCAAGCCTGACCAGCACGGACGCGAAGTCCTGCTGCGATGTCTTGTGCGTCAGGACACGGATCTTCGCCTTCACCGCCCGGACGGGACCGGTGCGCGATGAAGGTGTAGACGTACCACTGAGCGTGAGAATTCTACGGAGACTGCGGTGGCGGGCATCGGCTCGTCCTCGTCATCGGCGTCCCAGCAGTATTCGTCTTCGGTCCAGCCGGCCCTGCGCAACGGCCCGGTGAGGCGCTTCAGCAGCCAGCGGTGGTCGGCCGGCCAGGTCGGTGATGCGGGTGCCACCGGCGCCCGAACCCCGCTGCGCACCGACGACGACACCGCCAGGGACGACATCGCCGCCTACACCGCCGCCCTACTGCGCGCCACTCCCGCGACGGGGACCCGATTGCTGCACCGCGGCGACAACGACGTCGCCCGGGCCGCCGCCGCAGTCGCACACGAGGTCGCCCCATCCTTCCTTGACGCTCGCCTGGCGGCCCAGCAGTTGCACGGCACCTACTTCCTACCTTCGGCGGACGACCGGGAGTGGCGCAGCCGGCTGAAGGCGGGGACGGAGGAACTCCTGAGGCAGGACCTCGCGGACGTCGCCGAACACACCCACTCCCGGCCCGAGGACCTCCTGGCGGTCCTGCGCGCGACGGCGTTCGCCCTCGGAGCCGGACTCCCCTGGGCAACGGTGTGGCCCGCCGCCGTCCGTGGCCTCGAGCCACGCTGCGAGGCGCCCGACACCTGCATCCGCGTGGTGCGCGACAGCCACCTCACGGGCTACCTGACCACCGCCATCGAGGACGGCCGAACCGTCTACCGGCCCATCCACGAACGCGTGGCAGAGGTCCTGCGCACTGCTCCGCATCCGGTCGCCCTCGGCAGGTCCGGGACAGGTCTCACATCTGTCCATCTGCTCGAAGTGGCGGGGCCGCCACGACCCTTCCTTCGAACAACGACTACAGCAAGGTCCCGGCAACCGCCGCGTGGACGGCATCCGACGGCACGACCCGTACCACCACCGTTTACGTGTGGCCCGGAGAGTCCGGCGGAACCCCCGTCCCGCTGTGGGTCGACCACCATGACGCGGTCGCCTCCGCGCCCATCACCCGCGGCCAAGCCACCGTGGCCGCCTGGACAACCGCAGCCATGACCGCCGGAATCGTCTCATTCCTGTGCTTGGCCGCATGGAAGGGCTCGGTCCGCATGCTGAACCACCACCGCTACGCCCAGTGGGACGCGGAGTGGAGCCAGGTCGAACCGCGCTGGTCCAAGCGGCTCCCCAACTGAGCGAGCCGGTTCGGCCTACGACCCGAAAGTGCGCCGTCCCGGCCGGGACGGCGCATCCCATCAGTGGGGGCGGGGAGAACAACCCGGAAAAGCAAACAGAAGGAGGACTCTGTCCGCTTCTCGCGGAACACGATCGCACGGTGCACGGCCAACAAGACCGCCCATCTCCGTGTCCAATCCCGGAGTCCTTCTTCCATTTATATGATCCCCGTTTCCGCTCCACGGAAACCCGAACAGGGCGGTGAGCTCGTCGCGCTCGCCCTTCTTTCCTCGGCCTCGTGGCGCCTCACCCTTCCAAGCTCATCCCGAGCACCACCGCGGGCAATCCGCGCAGGCGCCGACGACGGAGACAGCACGACCGTGGTTGCGGCCCGGCAACCGGTGGCCTCTCCTCACCGTGCACCTGGTGCCGGCGAGCGATTCGGGATGCGAAGGCTCCACGACGAGGACGACCCTGGAGGAGACGACTGCCGCTCGGGGCAGTAGTCCGTGCCTGGTGGATCAACGCACCCGGCGCCATCCCATGACGACCCGCCGGCCCTCGAGGCGTCTGGCAAGGTCGAGAACTCGCACCACAAAGGGAGGCACGATCATGACCACGGCACGCGACATCATGCACATCGGGGTGACCTGCGTGCAGGAGAACGAAACGCTGGAGACTGCGGCCCAGCGGATGCGCGAGCTGGACATCGGCGCCCTGCCGATCTGCGGCGCCGACGACCGGCTGCACGGGATCATCACCGACCGCGACATCGTGGTCAAGTGCCTCGCCGAGGGCAGGGACCCCAGGACCACGACCGCCGGCGAACTCGCTCAGGGCAAGCCGGTCACCGTCGACGCGGACGCCGACCAGGGCGAGGTCCTGCAACTCATGGAGGAGCACCGGATCCACCGCCTGCCAGTCATCGACGCCCACCGGCTGGTCGGCATGATCAGCGAGGCCGACATCGCCCGGCACCTGGACCAGCACGAGGTCGCCGAGTTCGTCGAAGCCGTCTGCGCCCCCCGTCCGAGCCTTCCGCCCGTAGGCCGGTAGCAGGGGAAGCGCTGGCACATAGAGGTATGACGATCATGACTGGTACCGGACTTCCCAACTTCGACCACGCCGTCCAGACCGCGAACACCTGGCTCATCGACGTGGCCAAGGCCACCGGAGAAGAGGAGGACCGCCATCGCGCGTACCGGCTGCTGCGGGCCTGGCTGCACACACTGCGCGACCGACTCCCGACCGATGTCGCGGCTCACCTCGGTGCGCAGCTGCCGACCCTGGTCCGGGGCGTCTACTACGAGGGCTGGGACCCGCACCCCACACCGGTGAAGTTCGACCGGCAGGAGTACCTCGACCGCTTCGGCCACGAGGCCTCCCTCCCGGCCGAGGACGCCGGGGACATCGTCCGCGCCGTCACCGCGGCGGTGTTCCTGCACATCCCCCCGGAGCAGCTGGAGCACGTCTTCGACGCGCTCCCCAAGGATCTCCGGTCACTCGTCACCCCCGAGGCGCAGGAGTCCGGCGTAGGAGCGGGAGACGGCGGCCGCCACGGGCCGGTACCGGCGGGTCGTGGTGAAGCTCAGCGGTGAGGCCTTCACAGACGAAGCCGACTGGGGGACCGTTTCGGTCAGCCTCGTGCACCTCGCCGAGGAGATCCTCTCGGTGCACGAACTCGGCGTCCAGACCACCGTCGTCCTCGGCGGCGGGAACTACTTCCGCGGCCGCGCGGCCGCGGCGTGGGGCATCGGCCGCACCGAGGGCGACACGATCGGCATGCTCGGCACCGTCATGAACGCGCTGCTGCTGCGCTGAGAACTCACCGCACACCACGCCACCGACGTCCGGGCCATGACCGCGACCGATGCTGCTGCGCCGACCGTGCGGCCGCGATCGGAGACTCGCCCCGTCCGGCATCAAATCCCTTCTCTGGTCATCGTGTTCACGTGCCGTGACAGCGCCGCGCAGCCACGGCCCCGAGGCCGACATACGACCACACGACTCCGCGTAGCGCAGCGACTCCGAGCCCCTGGAGCCGGGCTGGACCGCCGGGGATCGGCCCCCGGCGTCGCGTTCCCAAGCGCGGCAGGGCCGGGTGGCCCCATCCGGTGGAGACGACCGGACCTTGGACCGGGGCGGGTGGGCTGGGCACGGTGGTGTTGTGGGAAAGGGAACGAGGTCCACCGTGGCCGGTGAGGACCGGAGGGTGCGCCGCGTCGTCGTGGGGTGGACGGTTCGGCGGTCTCCCGGCTGGCGCTGCGGTGGGCCGTCGACCCGGCACGGCTCACCGGCGCGGCGGTCGAGGCGGTGACGGCCTGGACGTACCCGACGATCACCGCCTGGGCCAGGACGGCGGCCGATCCCCAGATCGACCGCTCCGCGCAGAAGGCGCTGGCCCGGACCGTAGAGGAGGTCGTGGGCCCCGCAGCCGCGGGCGGACCGATTCGAGGAGAACTCACATGACTACCGGAACAGAGACCGGCACCCGGGCCCTGCGCGATGTGCTCACCGCGCCCGGCCCCGTCCTGTCGGTCTACTTCGACCTCGATCCGCGCCCGGAGATGGGCCTGGACGCCGAGGAACGCTGGCAGGGCCTGTGTCGCCACCTCGCCGATCAGGGGGCCGGCGCCCACGAGCTGGACGCCCTGACCCGGCGCTTCCTCTCCTCCCAGCCCGGTGCTGGCGTACTCGCGGCCTTCGCCGCGGGCGGAGAGGTGGTGCACTCGGCCGTGCTGCCCGGCTGTGAGCAGCGGGACCTGGTCCTGCGGGCGCCCCTGCCGCATCTGCTGCCGCTGCTGGCCTGGCGCCAGGATCACCCCGCGCACGTGGTCGCTGTCGTCGACCGTACGGGAGCGGACCTGCGGCTCTACCTCGACGGTGCGACGGAGGGAGCCCGCCGGACCGTCATCGGCGCGGACGACGAGATCGAGCGCAACCGGCCCGGCGGCCGGTCCCAGATGCGCTACCAGCACCGGGCCGAGGACTCCTGGGAGCACAACGCCGTCCAGGTCGCCGAAGCACTCGGAACGGCGCTGGCCGAGGTGGACGCCCACGTGCTGATGCTGGCCGGCGACGTCCGCGCCCGGCAGTTCCTCACCAAGCACCTGCCCGCCCGGGTCCGCCGCGACGTGTCCATCCGCCCGGTCAGCGGCAGCCGCAGCCCGGACGGCGCCTGGCCGCACCGCATGGCCCAGATCGAGGCGGAGACCCGCCGCGCCGGGCACGAAGCAACCGCAGCCCTGCTGCACCGACTCGACGACGAGCGCTCACCCCGCGGCCACACCGTCGAGGGCACGTACGCGACCATGCGAGCGCTCGCCGACGGCGCCCTGCGCACCCTGCTGATCACCGACGGGCTCGCCGGCCGCCGCACCGCCTGGTTCGGCCCGGGCCCCACCCACATTGCCGACCAGCCCGCCTCCCTGCCCCCGGACCGCACACCGATGGTGCGAGCGGACCTCGCGGACACCGCGGTCCGGTCCGCACTGCTCACCGGCGCCGACGTACGGGTCCTTCGACCCGGAACGCCTGGCACGCCGGCGCAGGGGATCGGCGGCCTGACCCGCTACACCTAACAACCACTCGGCCGCAGCCGCGAAGCCGAAGCAGCGAACGAAGGAGATCCGATGACAACCGAACCAGTGGCCAGCCAGACACCCGAGGTCGAGATCGAAGCCCAGGGCGACCTCCCGCCCGGCGCGGCGGACCTCGCCCGCACCAAGGTCCTCACCCTCCTCGACGGGGTCCGCGAGCCCGTCCTGTCCGTCCGCATCCGCCTCACCCGGACGCACAACCCCGCCACCGAGCGCCCGTTCATCACCCAGGCCAATCTGGACGTCAACGGCCGCGCCGCCCGGGCGCACGTGGCCGCCGAGTCCATGTCCGAGGCGATCGACCTGCTGCGCGACCGCCTCGCCCTGCAACTGGCCCGGCTGCGCCGGCACTGGGAGTCCAGGCGCGGCGGCGTGCCGAAGGCCGGCGAGCACGAGTGGCGGCACGGTGACGAACCCGCCCACCGGCCCGACTACTTCCCACGCCCGCCCGAGGAACGCGAGATCATCCGGCACAAGTCCTTCTCACTCGCCCGCGAGAGCGTCGACGAGGCCGCCTTCGAGATGGACACCATGGACTACGACTTCCACCTGTTCACCGAAATCAACACCGGCCAGGACAGCGTCCTCTACCACACCGCACCCACCGGCTATCGGCTCGCCCAGGTCCACCCCCACCCCGAACAACTCGGCACCACTGCCCTGCCGTTGACCGTCAGCCCCACCCCCGCACCCCGGATGAACCCCGCCGAGGCGAAGCAGCGCATGGACACACTCGGCCAGCCCTTCGTGTTCTACACCGACGAGTCCACCGGACGGGGCAACGTCCTCTACCACCGCTACGACGGCCACTACGGCCTGATCACGCCTGCCGAATAGCCCGACCACCACCCACAAGGAGCCCCACGATGACAACCGACAGATCTGCCAAGCCACCCGACGCAACCCTCCACCCGACCGGCCGGGACGTCGAGAGCGCCGTCGAACGCGTCGAGCTGCTGGAAGCCCAGGTCCGGGCCCTCGGCCAGGCCATCCGCGCCCTCGTCCA
The DNA here is from genome assembly GCF_044768305.1 of Kitasatospora sp. NPDC101155. NCBI lineage: Bacteria > Bacillati > Actinomycetota > Actinomycetes > Kitasatosporales > Streptomycetaceae > Kitasatospora > Kitasatospora sp. NPDC101155. Next base: position 207,707 of record NZ_JBIWPN010000014.1, read on the forward strand.
GGGCATGGAGGAGATCCCCGACCAGGAGCCCGACCCCGAGCGCCCCGCCCGCGCCGCCCGCCTCGCCCACGAACTCCTGCTCGCCCAGGGGCTCTAGTCACCACTCAGGCCGACCATGAAACTGACCTTCCTCGGCCCGCTGTACGCGCGCCAGGGGCCCTACGCCTGCGCCTACGTCGACACCTCGCGGGACCTCGACGACCCCGACCGCGCGATCGAGCTGCGCCGCCGCCGTCTGGAGGCCCAACTGGCAGCCCAGGGGGCCGACACGGCCACCACCGGGGTGGTCGCCCAGGTCGTCGGCACCGACCGCGACCTGCCCGGCCGGCACGGCCAGGCGGTCTTCGTCGCCCATGGGCGCCTTGCCCTCGCCGAGGAACTGCCCGACCCACCGCCCAGCGACACGGCCCGGCTCGCCATGGTCCCCGACGCGATGCCGCTCGCCTTCCAACACGCCCCGGACATCCCGTACGTGGCCGCCATCGTCCACCGGGCCTCCCAGCCGCCGGGTGCCCGCTCGGCGGAATCCGAGGTCGAGGCCATCGTCGAGGCCGGACGCTGGCCCACCGCCCGCGTGGCGCCCGAACACCGCACCCGACGACAGGTCCCCGCCGACGAATGGCGGCAGACCGCCGTCGAGGTCGCCGGCCGGATCGCCGGCCTGGCTGACCGCGGCGAGGCCGAGGCAATCGTGCTGTCCGGCGACCACCGGGCCCGCAACACCATCGCGCGTGAACTGCCCAAGCGCCTGCGCCCGCGACTCGTCGGAATCGACAGCAGCGGCCCGGACGTCGAACCAGAGCGCGCGCTGCTGGAGGAGGAGCTCCGTTATCTCTTCCGCGGCCAGCTGTCCGCCCGTGACCACGCCTGCGTGGAACGGTTCCTGGCCCGCCGTGCCCGTGGCAGCGGGGCCGTCGAGGGGCTCGCGGACACGATCGCCGCCCTGCGCCGGGGCCAGGCCGAGGCCGTCCTGATCAACGACCCGTTCGACCTGCACCAGCGACTGTGGGTCGGCATGGCACCGAAGCAGATCGCCATCAGCCACGCGGAGTTGAGAAACCTGGGGGTCGAGTCCAGCTGGGAGGAACCGGCCGATGCGGCGCTGATCCGCGCGGTCGTCGGCACCGGCGCGGAACTCATCGTCATCCCCCACGACGAACTCCCTCTGCCCGACGGCTTGGGAGCCGTTCTGCGGTACCCCGACGCCGCCGGGTGAACCCGACGCAAGGGTCGGACGAGCGCGACCCAGCCTGGGCGCGAACGGCCCGGTGCCGGACCCGCGGGCATCGGGAGACCGGCACCGGGCTGTCTTACCTTCCCCATGATGGAACCTGCAAGGTGGGCTCCCTACGCCGGAATTGCCCGGCGGCAGGGCCACGACCTTGCCACCCCGGCGGGCGACGTGCCACACCATCACGACTTCCGGCGCGGCTGGATCGTGCTGGAGGATCATCTCGAACATCACGGGGCCCTTCCTCACTCGCATCGTGTTCGGGAGCAGGGTTCGGGGCAGGCCAAGTCGCACCCCCGTCCTGCGGACCGGGCCGCCGGCAGGGAGCTCCGAGGCCCGCTCCGCATGGCTCGTCCGCAGGTGGTCGGGCCTTCGGTCCGCACCCGTCGGAGGGGTGCGGATCGCTCAGGACTTGTCGTCTCGCGCTCCCCTGCGAGCCAGGGGATCGTGGGTGTCGTAGCGCGTGAGCGCCGCAGGCCGGCCCGCCGTGGCGGGATCGGCCGGGCGTTGATCGGTGGCGAGGAGGAGGCGGCCATGTCGGAGCACTTCGAGGTCGAGCCGCTGGGCGATCACGAGTACCTGTTGCGGGCCCGTGCCGGTGCGGAGACGGTCGTTTCGAGGTTCAGGGCCAGCGAGACCGTCGCCGAACAGCTCCACGCCACGCCGACCGACGAACAGTGGCTGGTGGAGGAGACGGCAGAGTTCCTGGCCGAGCACCAGCCGGTGATCGACCTGCCGCCGATGGTGGACCTCGACGACGTCGCGGCCTGCTACGACGACTACCTGGAGCAGCTCGGCCGCCGCCTGGCCTCCTCGAAGGCGTGATCGCCCTACTTCGGAGGGTGACGCGTCGCGCGGGTTGCGGGCTGCCCGGGTTGTGCCGTGCTGCTCCGGGAGAGACGGTGGAGGTGTTCGCTGACGTGGAGGGGCCGCCGATTACGTGCCGCCGTCTTCAGCGGCGGTGCGCCGTGGGGTGCGCTGAACAGCCGTGTCCCGGCACGGCCGGGTCTCACGGGTGTCGCCGGCTCTGCCCGAGCGGGTCGGCGCGGAGCCGGCGGTCCGCGGAGCCGGCGGTCCTCGGGACCGGGGTGCGGGATCCCCTGTCGGCTGGCCGCGTACAACATGGTTGATGGAGAGGGGGCGTGCGGCCTGGGCCCGGGCGCACGCCCTCGGCGGGCTGAGGAGCGGATGTCCGATGGCCGGGATTGTCAGCCGCATAGCCCATGTCTTCCGGGCGGGAGCTGGCCAGGCAGCGGGAGGGGCCCCGGATCCCGGTGAGGCGTTCGACTACGCGTACAGCCACCAGCTGGAGCAGCTGAGTCGGCTGATGTACGGGCTGGCGGAGGTGGCGACCGGCCGCAGGCGGCTGGAGCTGAGGATCGGCCAACTGGCGAACTCGGCACACCGCTTGGAGGAACAGGCGCGGCAGGCCCTGGCCGAGGGGAAGGAGGAGTTGGCCCGTGAGGCGCTGGCCCTGCGGGCGGGCGTGCGGGTCCAAGCGGCCAGGCTGGAGGAGCGGCTGGCGGTGCTGCGGGCGCAGGAGGACGGGTTCACCGCGGCTTTGAAGCACGCACAGGCGACGGCGGAGGCGTGCGGCGCGCGGATGGTGGCGCTGGCGGCCGAGTACACCCGGGCCGAGGCGCAGGTCGGCATCGGCGCGGCCGTGGCCGGTCTCGGGCAGGAGGTGGACGGCCTGGGCGCGGTGTTGCCGCGGCTCCAGGACGAAGCGGCGACGTCGCGGGCGGATGTGGATGTGCTGGACACGCTTGTGGCGTTCGGCGCGCTGGACGACGCCACGGTCAACGCCGGTGCGGAACCCGAGACGAAGACGAACGTCGAGCGGCCGGGGACGCCATGAGGTGGCACCGACGGGGCGAGCGCGGGGACCGTCCTCCTGGTGGGGCTGTTCCGGAGATCGAGATGGAGCTCCGTGGCGAGGTGTCGGGGGAAACCGTCGAGTACGCGCGCACCACGGTGCTCGATGTGGCGCGTCGTGCGAACGAACCGGTGCTGTTCGTGAGGGTAAGGCTGACGCAGGGGCGGGATCCGGGGGTGCGGCGGTCGGCGGTCGCCCGGGCCAGCATGGACGTGAACGGGCGGCCGGCACGGGCCAGGGTGGCGGCCGAGACGATGCGCGAGGCGATCGACCTGCTGAGCAACCGGCTGGACTACCGGGTTGCCCGGCTGGAGCACTGGCGGCTGTGGCCAGGCCCGATGTCGACCGACCCGTATGAGTGGCAGCGGCTGCACAAGCCGAAGGTGCGGTGACCGGCCCCCTGCGCCGTCACGGCCTCTCCGTCCACCATGCGGACGGGAGAGACATCCCGCCGGGCCGCCTCTCCCGGGCTGGACATTGGCCGGGGTGCGCGGGACGGATACCGACAGCTGCGTGCCGAGGCGCCCGCCCGGCGAAAGCCGCGCCATGGCAGTTGGGAAGTCGTGCACGGCGGGTTCGGCCGCCAGCAGCGCGGCGAAGTGCTCCGGGCTGCAGTCGGCGATCTCGTGCACGTCGAGGTCCTCGCGTCCGAGGCGTCGTGCGATGGTCATCGGCCCGGCGAAAGCCCACTCCGAGGGCACCTGCCGGTCCAGCAGGGCTCCCACCAGAAGGGCGAGCGCACTACGCGAGAGCAGGGCATCGGCCTCGGGCTGCTGCGCGATGCGCACCGCGACGTCCACGGGCGGGCCCTCCTGTGTAGCCGGCGATCGGGTTGTCCGCCCAGTGTGGTCGAAGCGTTTCGAACGGGCCGGGCAACACGCCCGCATCCGGCTGACGCCCGGCAGCTGGGAGCGTGACCTGATGCCGCCCCGGCCTTGGTCACACGCACGTTGAGCGCCTCACAGAGAACGGCGAGGCGCCGGTAGGCGTCGGCCAGCAAGGTGGGGGTGGAGGTCGCGGAGGCGGGAGGGACCTCCGGGGCAACGGTGACGCGCATTCCCCGGGTGTTGGCATTGCCATGACAAGGTAGCTTAACTTAGAGCGACCGAGGATAGGCGTCATTTCAGGCGTTGTGTGGTGGGTCGTGTGTCCCAGCGGTAGTGGGTGCGGGCTTCCCGGATGAGTGCACGGACGGTGACGAACGCGGCGGCGAGGTAGAGGTAGAAGTCGACGACCAGGCCGTCGCGTTCGAAGCGACGGCGGATCTTGCCGTAGCCGTTCATCCACGACTGCGACCGTTCGACGACCCACCGCTTGCCGACCTGGATCGGAGCGGGCACGCCCTTGGCAGCGATCTGTCCGATCAGCGCGTGGCCGTCCAAGACCTTCCGGCACGGCTTGCCTTGGTAGGCGGAGTCCAGGTGGATACGGGCCGAGGCCGGCAGTGCCCCCAGCTGCCGTTCGGCCGCGGCGACGGTCGGTTCCAGCAGCTTGGAGTCGTGGCGGTTGGCGCCGTCGGAGGCGATGCCCAGCGGCACGCCGCGGGCCTCGACCAGGGTCGAGCGCTTCAGGCCCTGCTTGCCGCGGTCCACCGGGGAGCGTCCGGCCTTGTCGCCCTTGACCGGCGCTTTGGTGTGGCAGCCGTCGGCGGACAGGTCGTCCAGATCCAGTCCGATCATCCGGTCGTAGGCGGCCAGGGCCAGCCGGTGCAGCTCGTGGCCCAGACCCAGTGCCGACCAGGTCTTGACCCGGTAACGGATCGTCCAGTCCGAGCAGCCCTCGACCGCGATCCGCTCGTAGCCCGAGCCGTGGACCAGGGCCTCGACGACCAGCCGGAACCCGGTCCGATCAGGTATTCGCCGCTTGTGGCAGCCCAGCGGGTGATTCGGATCGAACTCCGGGCGCTTGGGCAACAACGCCGAGAACTGGTCCCACAGCGGCTCGAACAGAGATGATGGCACGGCAGGCACGGACCCTCCGACGGTTACGAAGCGTAGAGAACTCCGAAACCATTAGGTCCGTGCCTGCCTGTCAAACCACTGAGTCGCTCCAAGCACGGCTCATACCTATCCTCTGTCGCTCTATAACCATCTTCTCTCTGCCCTGCCGTTGCTGATCATGGCGCCGACGTGCACGGGCACTCCAACCGTGCTTCACGCTGGCCCGCGACCCCTAACTCCAGGCTGGAAAGGCCTCAACGCCCGCCAGCGGCGCGGCGCATGGCGCGGCGGGCGCGTTGGGGCGCGGCGTCGTCGCATTGGAGTTGGATGGCCTGGTTGGCGGACATGGCGATGCCGTTGAGCTCGAAGGCGATCTGGGCCGGGTCGGTGTCGGGCGGCAGGTCCCCCGTCTCGACCGCCGCCGCGGCAAGGTGTTCGAGGTAGGCCAGCCAGCGGCCGGCGGCCTGTGCGACCGCGTCGCGGACCGAGCCGGGACGGCCGTCGAACTCCGTGGCCGCCGCGGTGAGAAAGCAGCCGCCCTCGGCGATTCCGCCGTGCTCGAGGTAGTCGATCCAGGCGTCGCACAGGTGGCGCAGCCGTTCGATGCCCGTCGCGGTCCGGGGCACCCTGGCGGGAACCAGCTGCCGGAACTGCTCGACGGCGGCATCGAAGGTGGCCAGTTGCAGTGCCTCCTTGGAGCCGAAGTGCCCGTACACGCCGGCCTTGCTCATCTCCAGGTCGTCGGCGAGGCGCCCGATGGTGACCCCTTCAAGGCCGTCGCGGGCGGCGATCGCCACGGCGCGGTCGAGGATCCTCGCCCGGGTGTCGCGGGCTTCTGCGGCTGAGCGTCGAGGCATGCCCGAACTTTAGCAAACGCACGTGCGCTAACGACATACGAACGATCGTAAGCTAAAGTCGCCGGCGTGACACGCCGGCGGCAACCGCCGCCCGCGGCCGCATACCGACCAACAGAACGAGCAGGAGGCGACAGGATGCGGATACGACGACTAGGCTGGGCGGGAATCGAGATCGAGGCAGCCGGAGGACGCGCCGTCATCGACGCAGTCACCGCGATGCCCCAACTGGCCCAAATCATCGGCCCACCCCGCACCGAACTCCTGCCGCCGGCAGGACCGGTCGACCTGGCACTCGTGACCCACCTTCACGAAGACCACACCGACGCAGCCGCCCTCGCCGCGGCACTCGCCCCGGACGGGACCCTGCTACGCCCCGCACCCGCCGAGGGCACCGCGCGCGAGACCCTGGACACCACCGCCGCCGAAGCCGGCCTGGCCGAGCACAAGCTGCCCGCGATGATCGTGGAGCCCTGGCAGAGCGTCAGCACAGGGCCGTTCACCGCGACCGCCGTTCCCGCGGTCGACGGGCTCGGCGCACCGCAGGTGTCCTGGGTCGTAGAGGCGGGCGGTCGCCGGATCCTCCACTGCGGCGACACCCTCTTCCACGGGCACTGGTGGCAGATCGCCCAGCGCCTGGGCCCGTTCGACGCGGCCTTCCTGCCGGTCAACGGAGCCATGTGCACTTTCCCGCACCTGCACCCCGCGAGCCCGTTCCCCGTCGACCTCGACCCCGCACAGGCGGCTGCGGCAGCCCACCTGCTGGGCGCCCGGATCGCGGTGCCGATCCACTACGACACTCTCCACGCCGTCGGGGTGTACGAGCAGATCGACGACCCGTCAGGGGCGTTCACCACCGCGTGCGACAAACTCGGCGTGGCCAGTCGGGTGCTCGACCCCGGGGGCACCCTCGACCTGCCCGCCGACAAAGGCGACGCCGGGAACGACAGGGCAGCGGTTGATTAACACGGCCGGATATTCTCTGCCCCATGTCCGAACCGAACGCCGATCCGGAGCACATACTCGACGACCTTCTCACGGGAAGGCGTCGCATCCTTGAGCTGACGCGGTCGCTGACCTCCGCCGAGCCCCACTCGTTCCTGCCGCTGCTCGCCGACGAGGACCGGTCCAGCCCCTACGACCTCGACGGTCTCGACGACGACGAGCGGGAGCAGGTCCGCCGCGGGGCGTTGCTCGTCCTGGCCGACGACTTCGTCGACGAGGCGGAATGGGGCGGCGACAACATAACGGTGGGATTCCGCCGGACAGACACTTTCTCCGACGATTTCGAGGAACTCGTCAAACTCATCTCGGCGCATTACGGCGAGGCCGTTGAGAACACAGATGAGCTGCGTTGCTCGGATTCCGGCAAGGCCGCCTACTGGCGAGCGGGAGAGTCGACGTTGGTGCTCCAAGTCTTCGAAAACTACCCCGGCGGCAACATCGAACTCCACCTCTGGCTCGCGGCGATCGCCGACCAAGCGTGAGCCACGGCCCGCCGCCGAACTCCACCGCGTCGGGCTTCGACGGCGCGGCCGGAGCGCGCCGCTGCTGGGCCGGTAGGTCCGCCGCTGCTTCGAACGCGACGGCCTGGTCGCCGACTTCTACCTCTACCTCGCCGCCGCGTTCGTCACCGTCCGCGCACTCATCCGGGAAGCCCGCACCCACTACCCCTGGGACACACGACCCACCACACGACGCCTGAAATGACGCCTATCCTCGGTCGCTCTTAACCTTCGGCGTTGATCTCCGGCGATCGAGGGGGGTGTGTCAGCTCCTTCACGGGCGCGTGGCATGCGAAGGCCAGCGGCGCGTTCCGACCTTGGAGTGCGCTGCTGGCCCGGTCGAGCGTCGCCTGAGGCAACCGATCCGATCGGACGGCCGTTGGGCCGTCACGGCCGCTCGGCCCAGCGGCCATCGCCTGGGAGTCGACGGTGCTCAGGCTGCCTTCCGGCGGGGAGGCTCGGTGCCTGCGCTCGGACGACCGTCATGCCTTCTCCAGGTCGTCTTCCCCGAAGAAGAAGTCGGGCCCGGAAGGATCCGCGTCGCTTTGAACCTCATAGTGGGTTCGCCCCTTGCGATCCTGTGTGACATCGACGATGGTGCCCTCCGCGGTTCTCTCCTCTAGATCGGGCCGGGGCGCGAAACGCACATGGTCACCCCTGTTGGAAGGCATGGAGAATCCTTCCTCTGTCATAGGCCGGCACGGCTGGTGTGCCCCTCGGAGCTCGATGTCATCGAATCCGAACGCACGTTCTGAACGCACGTTCTTTGGCGATCGGTGCGGCGCGAACGGGTGACATCAACTGTCGACTGTCTTCATTCGGCAGGCTGCATCAGGCCCGCGCCGCGCCTGGCCCGGTGAGGCACTCTGCCTGGCCCGGCAGATCGAGCAGCCCGAATAGTCCAAGCAGCCGGCCCAGGCGATGCGCGGCGTCCCGCAATGCACCGCCTGGGCCGGCCACTCGCGGTGACATTTCGTCAGTGGACGACGTCGATGTAGCTCATCATGCCGTTGTCCTCGTGGGCCGCGATGTGGCAGTGGAACATCCACTTGCCCGGGTAGTCGGCGAAGGCGACTCGGATCACGACCTGGCCCGGTACGCCGTCGACGGCGTGCGGGACGGGGATGGTGTCCTGGCGGTGAGTGTAGGGCTGGGCCACGCCGTTGACGGACACCACCTGGAAGGCGTTGGTGTGCAGGTGGAAGGGGTGGTCCTCGCCGGAGTGGTTGACGATGGTCCACTCCTCGACGGTGCCGACCTTGGCCGGGGTGTCGAAGACGGAGCTGTCCATCGCGAACTGCTTGCCGTTGATGTAGAAGGTGTTGCCGTCGGCGCTCTCGGACAGGTCCAGGGTGCGCTGCTGGGCGACGGGCACAGCGGAAAGGTCGGCGGGGGCCGTGGGGATGGTTCCGGTGACGTCCGGAAGCCGGTGCACGGGGTGGCCGGCGACCTTGACCGTCGCGAGCTCCGTGTCGGGGTAGGAGTCACCCTGCGGGCCGTTGCTGTAGGCGGTGGTGCGCAGCACCGTCTGGGCGGGGTGGGCGCCGGCGGTGACGAGGACGTCGTAGCGCTTGCCCGGGGGCAGCAGCAGGGTGTCGGGGGTGGTGACCTGGGCGACGGGGGTGCCGTCCTCGCCGATGACGGTGAAGTGGTAGCCGTCGAGGTGGAGTTGGTAGAAGATGTCGGCCCCGGCGTTGGCGAGGCGCCACAGCTGGGTCTCGTTCGGCTTCATCGACAGCACCGGCCGCAGTCGGCCGTTGACCAGGCGCACGGTCGGGTTGTTGGAGTTGATCGAGGTGGTGTCGGTGTTCTGCGGGATGTGCCCGGTGGGGTCGAGTTGGAGGTCCTTGAGGACGAGGGTGTGCGCCTCGATGTGCCGCAGCGGCTTCGGCAGCAGGGTGCGGTCGTCGCCGACGATGAGGGCGCCGGACAGACCGGCGAAGATCTGGTTCTCCACGTCACCCGGCATGGCGGCCATGCCCGGCATGCTCTGGGAGCCCGGCGCGGGGCACGTGGTGCCCATGGCGTGGCTGTGGTACCAGAAGGTGCCCTGCGGGTGGTCGGCGGGGATCGCCAGCTCGTACGTGGTGGACCGACCCGGCGCCACACACAGGAACGGGTCGTCGGACTGCCCCTCGGGTGAGACGTGCAGGCCGTGGAAGTGCAGGTTGGTGGCAACCGGCAGGTGGTTGACCAGGTGGACGGTGACGGTCGACCCGGGCTTCACGCGGATGGTGGGGGCAACGAACGACCCGGTGTAGGACGCTCGCGGTACCAGGCGACAAGCCCAACACCGCCCCCCGTCTGGCCGCCTCCTGGAAGCCCTCGGACGACCTGAAGACCTGGCGCTTCACCCTCGCGGAGGGTGCCACATTCCACGACGGCTCCCCCGTCACCGCCGACGACGTCGTCTGGTCGCTGAAGCGCCTGCGCAACACCCCGGCCGGCAAGAGCCGCCTGCCGGGCATCCAGCCCGAGGGCATCAAGGCCGAGGACGCCAGGACCGTCGCCCTGGTCTCCGACTACCCCAACGCCGACCTGCCGCTGCTCACCCGCATGACCACCTTCGTCCTCAAGAAGGACACCAAGGACGACGCGATCGCCGGCGCCCCCGGTACCGGCCCCTTCAAGCTCGACTGGTACCGCGACGGCAACGCCCGCCTGGTCCGCAACGACAACTGGTACGGCGGCAAGGTCCTCCTCGACGCCATCGAGGTGCGGCTGTTCGAGAGCCCCCAAGCCATGGCCAACGCCCTGCTCGCCGGGCAGATCGACGTCGCGTCCAACGTCGGCGCCGTCGCCGCCCGCACCGCCGAGTCCCGCAAGGACGTTCAGATCGTCCGCCGCCCCAACGACATGGCGATGCCCATCGTGATGCGCACCGCTGACGGCCCGTTCGCCGACCCGCGGGTGCGCGAAGCCCTCAAGCTGGCCGTTGACCGCGATGCCATGGTCAAGCAGGTCCTCTCCGGCTACGGCAGCGTCGGCAACGACATCCTCGGCACCGGCGACCCGGCCTTCGCCAAGGACATCCCACAGAGGACGCGCGACCTCGCCAAGGCCAAGCAGCTGCTCGCCGACGCTGGCTTCGACACCGGAAAGACCTACGACCTGGTCACCACCGAGGACATCGCGGGCCTCGCCGAGTCCGCGACCCTGTTCGCCACCCAGGTCCGCGAGGCCGGGGTGAAGATCAACGTGGTGAAGCAGGACTCCAAGGTGTTCTGGGACGCCACCTGGCTCAAGGGCACGCTCTACACCACCTATTGGGGCACCAACGACTCGGTCGTCTTCTACGCCTCCAAGGTGATGCTCTCGGACGCCGGCCAGAACGAGACCGGCTGGAACGAGCCGACCTTCGACGACACCTACCGCAAGGCCATGGGCACGGCCGACGCCGCCGAGCGCGACAAGCTGCTCCACCAGCTCCAGGAGATCGAGTTCGCCAAGTCCGGCTACCTGCTGTGGGGCATGGCCGACGGCATCGACCTCGCCGGTGCCGCCGTGCGCGACCTGCCCAAGCTCCCCGGCTACGGCCGCGTCCAGCTCGAAAAGACCTGGCTCGCACGTTGACCACCCTTCACCCCGCGGATGCGCGAGCGTCCCGAAGCCTCCCGGCCCGCATCCTCCCCGGTGCGGGCCGGGTCGCCCGGCAGGCCGTCCGACGCCTGGTCATGCTCGTCGTCCCGCTCGCCGCCGTCTTCGCCGCCATCGAACTGCTGCCGGGCGACGCCGCCGGCGCGACCTCCGACCGGGGCGTCAGCGCTGCCGACCTCGCCGCCCGACGCACCGCCCTGGGGCTCGACCGGCCGCTACCGGAGCGCTTCTGGGACTGGATGACCGGCCTGCCCACCGGCGACCTCGGCACCACCGCGCGCGGACAGCACGTCACCGACGTCCTCGCCGGCCCCTTCCCCAACACCCTCCTGCTCGGCACCCTCGCCCTCGCCCTGAGCACCATCGGCGCTCTGCTGCTCGGCAGTTGGGCCACGCTGCGCCCGGGCGGGCGCGTCGACCGGGCCATCGACGCGCTCTCCACCGCCGCGTTCGCCCTGCCGGAGCTCGTCGTCTCCGTCGCCCTGCTCCTGCTGCTGTCCCAGTGGACCGGCTGGCTGCCCGCCGTCACCCTCACCGGGCCGGACGGCGCACCCGAGTCCTGGGACATGATCGTCCTGCCGCTGCTCTCCCTGGCGATCCCCCAGATCGGCTGGAACACCCGCATCGTGCGCGGCGCGCTCGCCGACCAGGCCGCCCTGCCGCACGTCCAGGCCGCCGTCCTCGACGGCCTGCCCCGCCGACGCATCCTCAGCCACCACATGCTCCCCGGCGCCCTGCCCACCATCGCCGTCGGCATCGCCACCTCCGCCGGAATGCTGCTGGGCGGCACCGTCGTCGTCGAGACCCTCTTCAACTACCCCGGCATCGGCGCCGTCCTCGCCGGCGCGATCACCGACCGCGACACCCCACTGGTCGCGGGAGTCGTGGCCGCAGCCGGCGCCGCCATCAGCCTGCTCCTGCTGCTGGCCGACCTCATCCGCGCCACCGCCCTCGGAGAGGAGCACCGATGACCACCCCCACCCCGACCCCCCTTCGGCGGCGACGACGAGTGCTCACGCGCGCCCTCCCCGCCCTACTCCTCGTCGTCCTCGCCCTCGCCGGCCCGTGCCTCGCCCCACACCCGATCGACGCCCCAGTCACCTTCCCGTACGCGGAAGCGGGCGGCGACGCACCCCTCGGCGGGGACCAGCTCGGCCGCGACGTCCTCAGCCGCCTCCTGACCGGCGGCGCACCACTGATCGCCACCGCCCTGGCCATCGCCCTCGTCGTCACCACCGCCGCCACCGGGCTCGGCATCCTCGCCGCACTGCGCCCCGCCCTCGGCCGGTGGATCGAACGCGCCGCCGACCTGACGATCCTGCTGCCGTCCGTCCTCGCCATCATGCTCATCGCCCTGGCCTGGCCCGGCGGCGGCCGCCTCGCCGTGGCAGCCGCCGCCACCCTCCTCGGTATCCCGTACGCGATACGGATCGTCGCCGCCGCAGCCGCACCCATCGCCACCACCGGCTACGTCGAAGCCGCGGCCGCCGGCGGCGAGAGCCTGTGGCACCTGACCGTGCGCGAGGTTCTGCCCAACCTGCGCTCGACCATCCTCGCCCTGTTCGGCCTGCGCTTCGTCGAGGGCGTCTACATCGTCTCCGTCGCCGCCTTCCTCCAGCTCGGGCCCCAACCACCCGAGGCCGACTGGGCGTTGATGATCCGCGAGAACGCCGCCGGCATAACCCTCAACCCCTGGGCCGTCGGCGCCCCCTGCCTCGCCATCGGCCTGCTCGCCATCAGCGTCAACCTCGCGGCCGAGGCCCTCGCCCCCGCCCGGCCCAACCCGGAGACCCCGCTGTGAGCACCACCGCCCCCGCCGCGCGCGTCAGCGGATTGTCCATCAGCCTTGGTGGCACGCCGCTGCTGAACGACGCCACCCTCAGCCTCTCCCCCGGCCGGATCCAGGCGATCACCGGCCCCTCCGGCGCAGGCAAAACCACCCTGCTGCGCTCGCTCGTCGGCGCACTCCCACCCGGTGCGGCGGTGAGTTCCGGCACGGTCGAGGTGCTCGGCCACGACGTGCTCGCCCTCCCGCCCAACCGGCTGCGCCACCTGCGCAGCCACCGGCTCGCCTTCGTCGGCCAGGACCCGGGCTCCGGCCTCAACCCGCGCATGCGCGTCGAGCGCCTGATCGCCGAGACCGCCGCAGACCACGACCGCGCCGTCGTCCTGGACCTGCTCCGCCTCGTCCGTCTCCCGGTGGACGAAGGCCTCGAACGCCGCCGCACCGCCGAACTCTCCGGCGGCCAGCAGCGCCGGGTGGCCCTCGCCCGCGCCCTCGCCCGGCGCCCGCACGTCCTGCTCCTCGACGAGCCCACCGCCGGCCTCGACCCCGAACTGCGCGACGAGATCGCCGACCTGCTGCGCGAGCTCGCCACCCGCGACGGCATCGCCATCGCCCTCACCAGCCACGACCACGAGTTCGTCACCCGCTGCGCCGACGACACCCTCGCGCTGCGCCCGGCCGCCGCACCGACTGTCGCACTGCCCGCTCCCCGTAGGGCCCCGATCACCGCCGCCGCCACGCCCGACCCGGTGCTGGCCGTACGGCGTCTCAGCGCCCACGTCGGAACGGGCAGGCCCCGCCGCCAGGTCCTCGCTGGGCTCGACCTCGACCTCCACCCCGGCACCCTGACCGGGATCACCGGCCCCTCAGGCTGCGGCAAGACCACGTTGGTCCGTACGCTCGCCGGGCTCCACCCAGCCGGCGACGGCACCATCACGCTCGACGGGCAGTCACTCGCCGGCACCTACCGGCGGCGCACCCGCGACCAGCGCCGCCGCATCCAGCTCGTCCCGCAGAACCCGCTCGGCGCCCTCAACCCCGCCCACACCGTCCGCACGACCCTCGCCCGGCCGCTGGAGCTGCACTTCGCCCTGCCGACCGACCGGTGCGACGAACGCATCGCCGAACTGCTCGCCGCCGTGGGCCTCCCGGCCGACCACGCCGAACGCTATCCGCACGAGCTCTCGGGCGGCCAGCGCCAGCGCGTCTCGGTCGCCCGCGCCCTCGCCGCCGAACCCGACATCCTGCTGTGCGACGAGGTCACCTCCGCACTCGACACCGACACCGCGCACGGTGTCCTGTCGGTGCTCGGCGACCTGCGGACCAGCCGGGGCCTCGCCGTCGTCCTCGTCAGCCACGACCTGCCGCTGGTGGCCGACCACGCGGACCACATCCTCACGCTCGGCGGCCCGGCCGCGCACCCCGCCGACCTGCTGTCAGCCCATCCCCTGGCCCGAAGCTGACCGCGCCCCGCTGCTGCGGGGCCGCCTTCGCGCACACGCTCCGCCGGACCGCGGCATGCCCGCAGTGACGACCACCCGCTCGACAGACCGATGCTAAGCGGACGATGCGCCTTGCCCGCCCGGGTGCTTGCCGGATTCCGCATCGCCGTCCGGGTAGCCAACACCATGACGTTCGCGTACCTCAGCCCGAAGCTCGGGGCAATCCGCGGCCGGGTTGTCACGCGGGCAGTTCAGCATGTGCGTCAGATGCTCCTGGGCAATGGCCAGTCGCTGTCCCTGCTCGGCGATCAAAGCGATCCGACTGCTGACCACATCCCGCCAGTCTCCGGCAGCACTTCGGCCTGCCAGCATCACGGTGATCTCGTCGAGCTCATCAGCCCGGTGTCCTGCCAGGCCATGATGAGCGAGATGCGGTACAGCTCGTCGGGGCCGTAGTAACGCCGCCCCGCGACGCGAGCCGCGGGACGGAGCACCTCCCGGCGCTCCCAGTAGTGGAGAGTGGACACGGGCAGACCGAACAGGCACGCCACCGCGCCAATGGGCATGAGACCGCTCTTCGTGATCCCATTTGACCTCAACTCCGTTTGAACCGAGAGCAATTCCGAGCAGTCCGCCGGAACGACGGGCCCGCACCGGCCATGCGCGCCGCATGCGCGCGGCCGGCCGCCTACGGCGGAACCGCGGCCCGCTCAAGCAGCCGCGGAGAGTCCTTGACCTCAATGTTGAGGTGGAACGGTGGTGCGGTACCCCCAGCCCACCCCAGCTGCCAGGCCAGTAGCCGCCGCATGCCGGCAGCCGTCGAATCAGGAGCTACGCGTGTCCGCGCAACGCAGTCCTATCGGCCTGATGACAGCCGCCGTCCTGGGGACCTTCATGGCCCTGCAGCGTGGTCAATGTGGCTCTCCCAGCCGTCCAGACCGACCTGCACGCCGGAAGCACCGACATCCAGTGGGTGGTAGACGGCTACGTCCTGTGCCTGTCCGCGTTCATGCTCACCGGCGGTGTCCTCGGGGACCGGTTCGGACACAAACGGGTTTTCCTGACCGGACTTCCCATCTTCACCGCCGGTTCGGTGCTGTGCGCCGCAGCGCCCGACAGCACAACTCTGGTGATCGGTTGGATGATTCAAGGCGTCGGCGCCTCCGCGGTGACCCCGGGTGCGCTGTCCCTGCTGGCCCAGGGCTTCCCCGACCAGGCGCGCCACGCGAAGATGATCGGGCTCTGGGGCAGACCGGCGGCACCAAGTACCCGCGTGTCAGCACCAGTTGGTCCGGCGAGACAGTCCGAGGCCGCGAGCGGCGACTTCAAGCGCATGGAAGCGCACGACTGCCCGATGTCCACCTGCGCAGCCCCGCAAGCTCGCCGTGCCGGACCAGCAAGGGCAAGGTGGCGATCCAGTACAACGGCGACCGCGTTGGCAGTTTTTAGGTTTCGAGACGGGCCAGGAGGCGCAGCAGGGACAGCGCGTCGCCTCGGGCCACCGGCTGGAAGAAGTGTGCGTCGACGCTCTCGACGGCGGCGATCGCGCGTGGTGCCAGTTCGGCGCCAGCTTTGGTGGCACGCAGTCGTTTGGCGCGGGTGTCGTCGGGATCGACCTCACGCGTGATCAATCCCTTGGCTTCCAGGGCGCGCAGGACCTGCGAGGTCATCTTGACGTCGGTGCCGGCTTGGCGGGCCAGGGTCAGCTGGTTGGGCTGCTGGCCGTGGGTGTTGAGCCACCAGGTGCAGGCGAGCAGGACGAACTGGACGTGGGTGAGGTCGAGGGGCCCCAGGGCTGCGGCGATGTCGCGCTGCCAGCGCAGCGTGGCATGCCAGAGGAGGAATCCGGGGCTGTCGCCGGGGCTGAGCGTCATCAGCCGTGTGCGAGCTTGACCAGGGCGGCCATGGTCTCGGGCCAGTCCGCGGTGACGGCTGGACCGATCTGCGGGCCAAGTTGGCTGGGGTCGGTGCCGGTGATCTCCATCCGGTACGTGACCCGTGTGCGGAGTCGCTCGCCCTGGTCGAGCCGGTGGATGGTGCGCAGGACAAGTCCGTCGATCCGGGCCTCATCCACGAACAGTTCGCCGGCGGTGGCCTCGGCGATGAGCAGGTGAACCGGATCCTGCCCGGCCGGGGCCATCACGATCTCAGCGCCTGCCGCGAACGGGCCGCTGATCTGGATGCTCGCGATATCGGCGTTCCAAACCCCCCAGTTCTCAACGTCGGCCCACAGGCGCCAGATCGCCTCGGGTGCGGCGTCGGTCTCGACGCTGTGCTCGTACGTCCACATGGGGTGACCTCCCGTTGCGCAGTTACTGTGCCCATAGATTATCTGCGCGTAGATCAACTGTCCAGGCGGCCCTCCTTCGATTCGCCCGGTCCATCCGGCCCTGGCCTGGTGGTACGCCACCCCGGTCACCCCCCGAAGGACTTCCGGAGCCGACCACTACTGACATGGGCCGTTTGGGGTGAGAGCAGTCGTTTCGCTGACGTGTGGTCAGATTCAGTCAGTGGCGCCAGACCTGGACACGCGGTCTTGGCAAACTGGCGCCATGACGAGGAAGCTGATGATCGTGCTCACCGACACTGTGGACGCTTCGGCCGACCGTGTGCTGGACCTCATTGCACGCAGGTTCAGCGGAGTTGTGGGGTTGGATCCGGCGCGGGTCGAGATCGACCGGGAGCACGGTCGGTTCGCCTATCAGGGCGGCTGGTGGTATCGCGGAGAGTACGAGGTCACCGAGGATGCCGGGCGAACCCGGGTCACGCATCGGGTCTTCAACGTGGCCGGCCGGGGCAGCAGGTGGGCCGTCCCCTTGGCCAACAAGTTCTTCATCGGCTTCCGCGAGCAGACCACGGCAGGTTTTCACGAGTTGCTGCGCGAGGCCGGCCAGAGTCACTGACATCGGCGCCTCACGGTGATGGTGGCGGGAGGTCGAGGGAGAGTCCGGTGCCGGCGAGGAAGCCGTCGAGGATGTCAGCGCGGTACTGCAGTCGCTTCAGACGGTTGCGGACGAGGGCTTCGAGTCGGTCGAGGACCACGCTGGCGAGGTTCGCGAGGCTGCGCTTGACGTGTATCCTGTCAATCCCCTGATCGCCTACCTGGACGAGGACGCCCCATCCGGCGGCCAGGAGTACGACACAGTCGCCGCAAGCCAACTACTCGAAGTCCGGGGGGCGACGAGGTCGGCCGACTGTCGTCGTTCTCACGCCGGCCGTAGTCGGCCGCCGATTCCGACGCGGAGGCTGAGGAACCGGAGCGTGCGGGAACGACGGCGAACTCTGCCGACGGCCGACGTTCCCACGAGTTGCCGTTCCCGGGAGGCTTCGCAGTGGCAGGCGCCCGTCGACGGGCGCCGCTGAGATCCCTCCCGGGCTGTCCGTTCTGCATTGCCTCGGGCGCTCGTGCTGCGCAGGGCGGTGGCAGGCGTGTTGGGTCTGGGTCAGTTCGCGAAGAGGTGGTAGGTCGGGGTGTTCGGTGCGGGTTCCTCCTCGCTCCCGGATGGCGGGTAGTGACGGACGTGCGCGTCCGGGCCGGGGATGAACACGGCGAGGTGCCCGGTGTCCGACCAGCGCACGTCGTAGGGCGGGCTGCCGTCGGCGTGGTGCAGCGCGACGATCTCGCCCTCGCGGCGCGTCGTCCCCGGGCGGGTGCCCTCGATGACGATGCGGTCTCCGACTGCGGCCTTCATCTCTCTCGCGCTCCTGGATCTTCGGGCCCGCCTACGGGCGGCGCCGCTGAGGGAAGACCAATGATCCGGCCGGTCACGGCGGAGGGCGCGATCCCGATCCACACATGGCGTTCACCCCCGGCCCACGGGTCCGGGTCGCCCTCGCGCATCAGCTGCTCAATCGCCGCCTGATCGTCGACACGGACCGCCGTGCCCGAGACCAGAACGCTCCAACCGCCGCGCAGCGCCTCGTCGATATGGTCCACTTCGAAGGCGACCCGGTTCCCGGCAGCGCTCGCGGGGGTGCTCCCGACGCCGGTCCGGTAGACCACTGTGCCGTCGTGGATCCGGTAGTTGACCGGAAGCACAACAGGACCGCTGTCGGTCGACAGGGCCACCCGGCCGATCCCGCCGGGTGCGAGCCTTGCCCAGCACTCCTCTTCCGGAAGTTCCTCCAGGACGGGATGCGCCGTCGAGGAGGCCCGGCCGGGCGGTACATCCTGTCTGCCGCCCAGCAGTTCCTGGGCGGATGTGCCGAGTGCTGCGGCCAGCCGGGTGAGGGTGACGGTGTCGACGGCTTCGGCCGCAGACTCGACGTACTCCACGTACCCCGGGGCCATGCCGGCCCGGTCGGCCACGTCCTGGCGGCTCAGGCCGAGCAGTTGCCTGCGCCGGGTCACGCGTCGGCCGATGTCTCCGGGGTGGGCCGACCGGGGCTCGGCAGCCTTTCCGTCTGTGTACTTCATGAACACGATTCCCTCCGCGAGATCGGGCGCCGCTGCGGCGAGCGGGCAAACCGTTGTCTACGGGCCGATCAGCCGTGCAGCGGTGGTTCGTTCGCGGCGGCGTCGGTCCTGCCGGCGTGGAGCAGCTGGTTGCCGAGATCGATCAGGGCGCGTCCGGCGGCGTACTCGTCGCCGATCTCCGGTGCGGGCGGATCGTGCGGGTTGCGGTGGGCGTCGGTGCGGCTCTCCAGCCGGTTGTCGCCGGTGTCGAGGACGGCGTGCACCTTGGTGACGTCGCCCTCCTCGAAGAGGTCCAGGCGCAGGGTCCACTGCTTGGTCCGGAGGTTCTGGCGCATTGTGTTCGTGCTCATGTCCAGGCCTGTCCTTTCAAGGGGTCGGTGAGGGCGTCGTCCTGTGGGAGGGGCCAGTCCGGTTCCGGCCTCCGGTCGTCGGCCGGAACCGTCGTCACGGCCGGTACGGCCGGCGGGGTCGGGGCGGCTGCGGTGGATCGGCGCTCCTGGTCGACGAACCGCGTCAGGGCCCTTGCGCTTTCGAGGAACTGGGCGGGGAAGACGATGGTGGAATTCTTCTCGGCGGCGATCTCGGCCAGGATCTGCAGGTTGCGCAGCTGGAGGGCGATCGGGTGGTCGGCGATGACGTCGGCGGCCTCGGCGAGGCGGTCGGCGCTGAGGGCCTCGCCCTCGGCGGCGATGATCTTGGCGCGCTTCTCGCGTTCGGCCTCCGCCTGCCGGGCCATCGCCCGCTGCATGGTGGTCGGGAGCTCGATGTCCTTCAGCTCCACCAGCAGGACGAGGATCCCCCACTGCTGGGTGAGGCCGTCCAGGATCTCCTTGATCCGCTCGTTGAGGGTCTCGGTGTCGGTGAGCACCTGGTCGAGCAGAGAGCGGCCGACCACGTTGCGGACGGTGGTCTGGGCGATCTGGCCGATCGCGCTGGACACGTCCTCGATCTCCACGATCGACTTCACCGGGTCCACCCGGCGGAAGTAGGCCACTGCCGCGACCCCGATGGACACGTTGTCCCGGGTGATCACCTGCTGGGACGGGATCGGCATGGTCACCGTCCGCAGGGTGACCTTCCACATCCGGTCGGCCAGCGGGATCATGAACCGGATGCCAGGACGGCGAACCCCGCGCAGCCGGCCCAGCCGGAACACCACCCCGCGCTCGTACTGCCGGACGATTGCGACGCCCAGATTCGACACGACAACCACCCTCCTCGACTCGGGAACACCTCCAGGGTGCGGCGGGTCCGCCGGAACGGTCTTGGGCCTACCGGCCCCAACCCGCCGGACGGACGGGCACGAACGACGAACGAGCCGAGGACAGGCAGAGGGGCGGTCCAGCAATGTGGATATGCCGCTTGTATCCGTAGTGTGAAAGCGGCGCGGATGCGGGACTTGCCCGAAGGTAGCCAGGGGCCGACCTCGTTGCCCGCGAACGCCCATCCGGCCCGAGTAGAACGGTCCGCAGTAGACTTGTTCGCTTGCGAGACCTGGTGTCCATCCCGGTCCCACCGATTCACTCGAGGAGGGTTTCGTGGCAACCGACTACGACGCCCCGCGCCGCAGCGACGAGACCGAAAGCGTGGAAAGCCTCGAAGAACTCCAGGCCCGCCGTGAACAGCGGTTCCCCGGTGCGGCCGTCGACGAGGCCGAGGAACCCGAATCCGTGGAACTACCCGGCGCGGATCTCTCCAGCGAGGAACTGACCGTCCCGGTCGTGCCTCCGCAGCCGGACGAGTTCGTCTGCGCCCGCTGCTTCATGGTTCACCACCGCAGCCAGCTCGTCGGCCAGACCGCGGACGGCCAGCCCGTCTGCCGCGACTGCCTGCCCTGACCCGCGGCGTATCCCACCGCCGCGAAGTACGAGCCGCAGTCAGGGCAACGGCACTGCCTGTAGACAGTGCGCCTGCGAACCCGGCTGCGCGGCGAGCAGACGGGCAGTGCCGTGCGCGCTGTCGATGGCTACACGCAGCACGGCGTCCACGTCGGTATAGACGGGTTGCCCGCCTGCCAGATCCGGCGTCCAGTGGACCACCACGATCCTCTGCGGGGCGTGGCTTCCGCCTTCCGCCGGAAGCGTGACAGCGCATCGCTGCACTTCGCGCATGGGGTCGCACCTCCTCCGACCAGACACGCACGGCGGCGGTCACTGCGGCCACTGCGGGCGTCGGGCACAGCATTGGAGTCGTTTTCCTCCAACGGTAGAGCGAGGCGAACAAATATTAACAAATCACTCTAAAGTAGGAACGTGCCAACTGCGCCCGGACTTGAGATCTGGGACGTGCCTGGCCGTATGAGTGTCGTGGGGAGGAGGTGAAGACATGAGCGACGTTACGCAGGAGGAGCCTGCGGAGGAGCCGACTGAGGAAACTACTGGCGAGGATTGAGTATGGGCGGCACCGCTGACTGAACACTGGTCCCCGCCGGGGTGGTGATGGCATTTCGGTGAGTCCGGTGCAGGTCGCGCTTCCGGAGGTTCTGGAGCTGCCCAGGGCGGGGCTGGTGAGTGGCGTGCTGGCTGTGGCCTCGGTGGATCGGGGGTGGGCTTATCGGCCCTGGTGCGCGGGAGGCAAAGCGCATGACCGAGGTACCGAAGGTGACCACGTACCGGCACGTCGGCATCGGTGAGGGTGGTGGCGGTGTGGTTGCCGCCGAGGTTCTGTTCGACGCCGAGGCCGATCAGCAGCAGGCCGGCGACCACTGCGAGCGGCAGCAGAATCCGCAGGATGGTGGGGAAACAGGTTGATCCAGAAGTTGCCGCTGGAGCCGTGGTGGCGGTGTCGTGGGTGAAGTGGTGGGCGTGGGTGTCTGGGCCGGGGATCGGTGGGGTGGCCGGCTGCCACGGCGTGGATCAGGTGTCGTCCAGTCGTCCGAGCTGGGTCCTCTCCTGGGTGAGACGTAGTTGGGTGGCGAACTCGCGCAGCAGTTGGGCGTCTTTGGCGGTGAGTCGGTCGCCTGCCATCACCAGGACGCGGCCGTCGGCGAGTTGGGCGCTGAACGGGGCTTCGTCGGGGCTCGACGGGGCGCGGTCGTTCGTGGCCGCTTCGGTGTGCCAGCCCGCCCGCGTGGGGCGTAGGAGGGCGATGGTGTCCAGGTCGAAGGTGCGGCGGAGGGCGTCGACCAGTTCCTGCGGGGTGCGGGGGCCGTCGGCGATGACGTCGGCGAGTAGTCGGGCGAGGTTCTTGGCCTCCACGCGGGAGCGGGCGGCCTGGAGTCCCTGCCGGGCGAGGAGGTCGACGAGGAGGCCGACGGTGGTGCCGACGACGGCGAAGGCCAGCAGTGCGGCGAGGTCGATCGCGGTGGTGACGCGCAGGCTGTAGTAGGGCTGGGTGTAGAGGAAGTCGGCGGCGAGGAAACCGATGACGGTGGCGGTGACGGCGGGTCGGAAGCCGCCGACGATCGCGGTGAGGACGACGGTGAGGAGGGTGCAGAACAGGGCGCCGGCCAGTCCCAGGGTGGCCCGCGCGGGGAGCAGGACGGCCGCCATCGCCAGTGGTGCGAGAACGGCGAGCAGCCAGCCGACGGCGGTGCGCCGTGGTGACAGGGGGACCTTCCGATGGCGCGTGAGGTGCGGAAGGTGGGTGGCGAGCGGTCTTCTGGGCGGGCGGCGGAAGGGAATGACGTGCACCTCGACAAAGCCGGCGTGGTGGATGGCGCGGCCGATCACCGATCCGTACAGGAGCTCGTAGGTGGTGGTGCGGCGGCTGGCGCCGAGGACGAGGTGGTAGGCGTGCTCGTTTTCGGCGAAGTCGAGGATGGCTCGGGCCACGTCGGTGCCCGCGATCTGGGCGTAGCGTCCGCCGAGTTCGGTCAGCAGGCGGCGTTGGCCCTCCAGCCAGGGCGGGTCGGGTTCGGCCAGGCCGGTGGGCTCGTGGACGTGGACGCCGATGAGCTGGGCGCGGGTGGCGGTGGCGAGCCGGGCGGCACGCCGCAGCACGTGATCGCCTTCCGGGTCGCCGGTGAGCGCGACAACGACCCGCTCCTTGTGGACGGCGGTCGGTGCGGGTGGACCGGATGAGGCGTGGCGTGCCGCCTGTGTGGGCGCGTGGTCGTCGATCCATCGTCGGGCGAGGGTGCGCAGGGCGGCGAGGTTGCCGGGACGGAAGTATCCGGCCAGGGCGCGATCGGCGGTGTCGGGGGCGTAGAGGTGGGAGACACGCCTGCGCAGGGTGTCGGGGTCGACGTCGAGGAGTTCCACGCGCTCGGCCGCTGCCGTGAGTCGGTCGGGGACGGTTTCGCGCACGGGGATCCCGGTGACGTCCTCCACCTCGTCGCTGAGGCTCTCCAGGTGCTGGATGTTGAGGGCCGACACCACGTCGATGCCGGCTTCCAGCAGTTCCTCGACATCCTGCCAGCGGCGGTCGTGGCGGCTGCCCGGCACGTTCGTGTGGGCGAGTTCGTCCACCAGGACGGTGTGCGGGTGCCGGGCCAGCAGGGCCGCCTGGTCCATCTCGTCGAACTCGGTTCCGCGGTAGCGCATGCGGCGGACCGGGACGACCTCCAGGGCGTCGAGTTGTGCGGCGGTGTCCTCACGCTCGTGCAACTCGACAACGCCGACCGCGACGTCATCGCCCGCCTCCATGAGTCGGCGGCCCTCGGCCAGCAGCGCGTACGTCTTCCCCACTCCGGGGGCGATACCCAGATAGAGGCGCAAAGTGCCCCGCGGGGCGGTCGACGTCATCCGCCCTCGCTTCCCTCGGGTCCGCTGTTGCCCTCAGGTGCAGGATCCCGCGCGGTGCTGCGCATCGCATCTCGCCGTGCCGCTGGGCAGGCCGGGGTGGTGGGAGTGGGTCGCAGGCACCGGAGAGGCGTCTCACAGCCATGCCGAACGCCCATCGATCAAGACCATGCATGGTCGGATGATCACAAAAGGGGCTGGCGCTGGCGAGGAGGCTGTCACGGTACCGAGGGCGGCGAGTCCGCCGTGGATTCGGCGATACCCCCACGAGGGACTCTCGCTGGCCAGGCGGATGATCAGGGCGCGGCTCGACCGGACCGTGGGAGGTTCACGCCGGCGGTGCGGTTCCGGTCCCGGTGGCGGCGGCGCGGCGGCGCATCAGCCAGCGACGCAGTTCGTCGGCGCCCCACACGATCACGGGATAGGGCAGGAGCAGCACCAGGTCGTGGGCGGGGAGGGCGGCGGTGCCGAGGAGGGCTTGCAGGGGTGGGGCGTAGACGCAGGTCGCGGCGAGGATGAGTTCAGCCACGATGGCCGCCAGCAGGTGGGGGTTGCTGGTGATGCCGATCGAGCGCAGGGACGCGTGTTGTGTGCGTACGGCGAAGGCGGTTCCGATCTGGCCCGCGATCATGCCGAGGAAGCTCATGGTGGTGGCCTGCTGGTAGACGTGGTGCAGCTCGCTTCCAGGGCCGACGGGGGCGCCTGCGTGCCATCCGCCGGCGGTGAGGACGGCGAAGAAGCCGGCCATCTGCAGGGCTGCGACGATCACGCCGAGGAACAGCCAGGCGCGCACCAGCATGGGACCGCGGATCACCGGTTCGGTGTGCGGGCGCGGTGGTCTGGTCATGGTGCCGGGCTCCATCGGCTCGCGGCTCAGGGCGAGGGAGGGCAGGGTTTCGGTTCCGACGTCGAAGGCGAGCAGTTGCAGGACGGTCAGGGGCAGCGGTACGGCTCCGCCGCCGAGGGCGAAGACGAGGAACGGGACGACCTCCGGGGTGGTGTGGGCGAAGATGTAGACGATGAACTTGCGGACGTTGTCGTAGACCTGCCGCCCGGCCTCGATGGCGGCGACGATGCTGGTGAAGCTGTCGTCGGTGAGGATCATGGTCGATGCCTCGCGCGCGACGTCGGTGCCGGAGCGGCCCATGGCGACGCCGATGTCGGCGCTGCGCAGGGCTGGTGCGTCGTTGACGCCGTCGCCGGTCATGGCGACGACGTGGCCTTGGGCGCGTAGGACCTCGGCGATGTGGAGCTTGGCTTCGGGTGATGAGCGGGCGAAGACGAGTTCTCGTTCGCCGGCCAGGACGTCGTCGAGCTGTTTTTCGTGCAGGTGCCCGAGGGCTTGGGCGTTGACCACGGCCGGCTGGTCGCCGCCGACGCCGACCTGGCGTGCGACCGCCTTGGCGGTGAGGGGATGGTCGCCGGTGATGACGATGATGCGGATGCCGGCGGTGTGGCAGCGGGCGACCGCCTCGACGGTCCCAGGGCGGGGCGGGTCGAGCATGGTGACCAGACCGAGGAAGCACAGCTCGGTCTCGGCCTCCTCCCGGGGAGGCGGTGGCTGACCGGGCGGCAGGGCGCGGCGGGCGAAGGCGAGGACCCGTAACCCCTGGTTCGCGAACGCCTCGACCTGGACGGTGACCCTGACCCGCTCCTCCTCCGTGAGGACGACCTGTTCGCCGTCCGAAGCGAGTCGGGTCTCGCACCGCGGCAGGACGGCTTCCGGGGCGCCCTTGGTGTGCAGCCAGTCGCGGTCGGCGGGTCCGGTGTCGAGGGTCGACATGAGTTTGCGTTGCGGTTCGAAGACGTAGGCGTGGCGGCGACGGCGGGTGCGGGTGTCCGGGTCCACGTCGGCGCCCAGGAGGCGGGCGGCGGCGAGCACGGCCACCTCGGTCGGATCGCCGGTGTCGCCGTGGCCGTTCGTGCCGAGGGCGGCGTTGTTGCAGGCCGCCGCGGCGGCGGCGAGGGCGGTGAGTGTGGTGTCAGGCTCACCCGAGGGGGCGCCGGAGCGCAGGTCGGCTTGGGCGGTCGTGGTCCAAGTCGTCGCGGGCCGCATGTGGTTCTCGGTGAGGGTCCCGGTCTTGTCGGTGCAGATGACGTCGGTGGAGCCGAGGGTCTCCACGGCACTGAGGCGTTTGACCAGGGCGCCGCGACGGGCCAGGGCTCTGACCGCGACGGCCAGCGCGAGCGTGATGACGGGCAGCAGTCCCTCGGGGACGTTGCCGGCGAGCAGGCCGACCGCGAAGACGACGCTGTTCCTGATGGACAGGTGGGCACCGAACACGGCGATGGGGACGAAGGCGATCGCCATGGCGATGGCGATGAAGGCGATCAGCCACGCCACGCGCCGTACCTGTGCCTCCAGGGGGCTGGGGCGCTCCTTGACCCGTTCGGACAGTGCGGCGATGCGGCCGAGCTGGGTGTGCATGCCGGTGGCGAAGACCACGCCTCGGGCCTCGCCGCCGGTGCAGGTGCTGCCGCTGAAGACGAGGTCCGGTGCGTCGAGGCGGTGGGCGCGAAGGTCGGTGAGCTCGGCGGAGCGCAGCACCGGGACCGACTCCCCGGTGAGGGTGGACATGTCGACGTCGACGGCACCGGAGAGCAGGCGGATGTCGGCCGCGATCCGCTCACCCTCCTCGATGACCACCATGTCGCCGGGCACGAGTTGTCGCGCGTCGATGACCGCCGGCTCGCCGTCGCGGACCACCGTGACCTGCGGCGGCAGGTAGCGCGCCAGCGCCTCCACGGCGCGCTCGGCCTGGAGTTCCTGGACGAAGGCGAACAGCGCGTTGAGCACGATCACCAGGACCACGGCGATCGCCACGTTGCGGCTGCCCACCGCATACGACAGCGCGGCGGCCACCCACAGCAGCAACGCCAGCGGGTGTGTCACCTGCCGCGCGAGCTCACCCGGCCACCGGCGTCCGCCCCGCCGCCGCAGTTCGTTCGGCCCGTACTGCAGCAGACGCCGCGCCGCCTCCCGCGCGGACAGGCCCCGCCGGGAGGTGTGCAGGTGATGCAGGAGCAGGTCCGGCGGCTCGTCGGGAACGGGCTCCGCCAGGGACTGCAAGCTCGCCTGGGCCTCACTCGCATCGGACATGCCTCACCCCGCCGGTGATCGTGAGGTTGACGCTCGTTCCTGCGCAGTGACGGTCACCGAGCAACTGACGCCGGGCGGAACCCTCGTACGGACCGCATGGCACCGGTCGCACTGCCCGATCTGGTCAGCGCGGTGACCGCCGAGTCGGTGATCGGGCGCCGGGTGGGTGGTCAGGTGTGCAGGAGGCCGTTGTGGCCGTCGTGGCCGTCGGCGTCGTCCTCGTCGAACCAGTAGTCGCCGTGTGCGAGGTAGCGGAAGCCCAGGCGCTGGTCGGCCGGCAGGGTGACGGTGACCGCGCGGCTGCCGTCGGGCCGCGGTGCCAGCGGGTGGGCGCCGGGCCGCCAGTCGTTGAAGTCGCCCACCACGCTGGCCTCTCCTGCCGGATGGCCTGCCGGCAGGACGAAGGTGACCGCGGTGTGCTTCTTGTTCCGGGTACGCTCCAGCATGGGGTTGATCACTCCTTGGTGTCCGGTGAGGTGTCTTCACCGATCCTCGCGTGTGCCGGCACTGGGTGCCGCGTGGTGCTGGACCAACCCGGTCTTGCTGTCACCCGTCCAGGCGCATCAGCGTGCGGCCTGTTCGCGGCATCCACGGGCAAGGCCCCGTCATGGCAGGGGGACCGCGTGCAGGCAGGGATGTCGGCAACGGCCCAATTTGAGGCCGGTCTCAACGGTTCAATCGTCGGCCATCGTGCGCTCTCGCTGGCTCAGTCGTTGTCGGCGGCGGTGGGG
>NZ_JBIWPN010000015.1:0-40351 GCF_044768305.1 Kitasatospora sp. NPDC101155
TCGGCGGCGTCGAGCCGATCTGCCGCGTACTCACCGAGCACGGCTGCAGCATCGCCCCCTCCACGTACTACGCCCACCGCAAGCGCGTGGCCTCAGCTTTACGTTTAACGTCGCTGGTCACCCGACCGGCTGAGATCTGCGGGATCCGGGGGCAAGTGACGCGGCCGTTCTCCACGCTTCGAGATGTCGAGTAACGAAGCTCAGAGGAACGGCCGCCGAGTATGAGTGTCCCTGTCGATGTGCCCGCAAGCGAGGCATTGGGCGTCTTGTCCCACTTTCGGGTCGAGTTCCACGAGTGTCTCTACGCCCGCGCGGACGCGCTCTTCGAGCTCACCGACGCGCTCTTGTGCACGGACGGGCCGGTGAAGACCCTCGTGGAACTGTGCCTGGCCCCGGAGATGCGACGCGGACACGGCGCCATGTACGCCGCGCTGGACAAGGGCTGGGTCCAGCCGGCCCGCCTGCGCCGCGCGCTGGCGTCCCTGCCACTGCCGCGCGCGGCCGACGGGCGGATCGTGCTCGCCGCGGACGTCACCAACTGGCTGCGTCCGGACGCGACTTGCAGCCAAGACCGGCTGTTCTGCCACGTCTACGGGCGCGGCGGCCGCGGCTCGGACCAGCTCGTCCCGGGCTGGCCCTACTCCTTCATCGCCGCACTGGAGTCCGGCCGCACCAGCTGGACCGCTCTGCTGGACGCCCAGCGACTGGGCCCGGCCGACGACATCGCCGAGGTCACCGCCACCCAACTACGCGATGTCGTGAACCGGTTGACCGAGGCCCGGCACTGGAAGAGCGGCGACCCGCCCGTCCTGATCGTGCTGGACGCCGGCTACAACCCCGCTCGCCTGTCCTATCTCCTGCGCGACCTACCCGTGGAGGTCCTGGCCCGCCTGCGCTCGGACCAGGTGATGTACGCCGACGCCGGGGCGCCCCGCTCCACACCTCGGGGCGGACGCCCTCGCAAGCACGGCGCCCGTCTCGTCCTCGCCAAGCCCGAGGACGGCCCGGCCCCCGACCACACCACCACCTGCGACACCTCCCGCTACGGCACAGCCGAGGCGACCTCCTGGGACCGGATGCGCCAGAAACTGCAGACCGCCCGGGCCGACTGGGCGGACGCGGAAGGTGAACTCCCCGTCCTGCACGGCACATTGATCCGCCTCAAGGTCGAGCACCTGCCCGGCCAGCGAGAGGCGAAACCGGTATGGCTGTGGACCTCGGCCACCGCCCTGACCGCCGACGCCGTCGACCTGCGCTGGCAGTCCTTCCTGCGCCGCTTCGATCTGGAACACACCTTCCGATTCCTCAAGCAGACCCTCGGCTGGACCCGCCCCAAGATCCGCCACCCCGACACCGCCGACGTGTGGACCTGGCTGATCATCGCCGCCCACACCCAACTCCGCCTCGCCCGCCCGCTCACCACCGACCTGCGCCGCCCCTGGGAGAGACCACTGGAGCCGCACAGACTCACCCCGTCCCGGGTACGACGGGGGTTTCGCCACCTCCGCCCGAAGACCGCCCAGCCAGCAGGCGTGCCGAAACCCTCCCGTCCCGGCCCCGGACGGCCGCCCGGCACCCCGAACCGGCACCCCGAACCGGCACCGCGCACCCCGCCACGACGTGGGCAAAGCTGCGAAACGAGCCGACGGCGACACCGAACTCCGCACCGCGCGAGGTTAAACGTAAAGCTCAGAAGCGATTCCCAAACCGAAGGTAGGGTCACGCTTTCGCAGGTGAGGTGTGTGGCCGTCGCTCGGTAGGCATGCTCGGACCGTCGTGTTGGTGCGGGGTGTGGTCGGAGGTGGCGGATGCCGTCGGTGCTGGGGGTGCTGGGGGTGCTGGGGGTGCTGGGGGTGCTGGAGCGGCGTGAGCGGGTGGCGCTGGCCAGGGCGGAGGAACTGCGCGCCGAGTTGGAGCGGGTCCAGGCCGCCGTGGCGGAGGCGGATGAGGCCGCGCGGCGCGCGGTGATCGCCCGGGAGGAGACGGTGGCGGCCCTGGCCGAGTTGGCCGATGAGGCCGCGGTGCCCGGTGCGTCGGCCGGTGGACCGGTGGTGGAGCCGGTCGCGGGCGTGGCCGGGCTGCGGGTCGAAGTCCCTTCGTGGCGTGAGGGGTTGGGGGTGGAGGTGCTGCCGCCCGAGTGCGCGCGGGTCGTGGCCCTGGTCGAGCGCGATGCGGCCGGAGGCGGGGAGGGGGTGCGGGCGCGGGCGATGCGCGAGCATCTGGGCTGGCCGGCGAGTGATGCGAAGGAGCAGGCGGCCCGGTTCAGGGCGAAGCGGCTGGTGGAGCGGGGCTGGTTGACCGAGGCGCGGCCGGGGCTGTTCAGGCCGCGGACCGCTTGACGCGGCGCGGGGAGGGTCGGCCGGAGCGGGCCAGTCGGCGGGTGGCCGGGATGCTCGCGGCCCACCAGGCCATCGCCTCGGCGCTGTCGATGCGGGTCTCGTAGTCGCGGGCCAGGCGCCGGGCCCGGATCAGCCAGGCGAAGGACCTTTCCACGATCCACCTGCGGGGCAGCACCACGAACCCTTTGGCGTCGTCGCTGCGTTTGACGACGGTCAGGGCGAGGGCCAGGACGGCGTGGGCGAAGGCGACGAGCCATCCGGTGTAGCCGCCGTCGGCCCAGACCAGGGCGATGCGGTGGCGCTCGGCGCGCAGTTGTTCCAGCAGGTCGCGCCCGGCGTCGTTGTCCTTGACCGAGGCGGCGGTGACCATTACCACCAGCAGCAGGCCCAGGGTGTCCACGGCGATGTGCCGCTTGCGGCCGTTGATTTTCTTCCCGGCGTCGTAGCCGCGGGTGGCCGCGCCGACGGTGGCGTCGGCCTTGACCGACTGCGAGTCGATGATCGCGGCGGTGGGTTCCTCCTTCTTCCCGGCCAGTTCGCGCAGACGCTTGCGCAGTCGGCCGTAGAGCTCCTTGATGAAGTCGGTGTCGCGCCAGCGGCGGAAGAACCGGTAGACGGCCCGCCACTTGGGGAAGTCGGCGGGCAGGCTGGCCCAGCGCACGCCCTCGGCGACCAGGTAGCGCACCGCGTCGATCATCTGCCGGTGGCAGAAGCCCTCAGGGCGGCCCCCTTGCCCGTTCATCCAGGCCGGTACCGGCAGCAGCGGCCGCACGATCGCCCATTCCGTGTCGGTGAGGTCGGAGCCGTAGCGGCGGGTCCGGTCGGGCTGGTCGGCGGCGTTCCCGAGCCGGTGTGCGAGGCAATCGCACGACATGCCGGAGCTGGACGCGGACGCAGCGGGCACGCCAGAGTGGAGCACGAGGGCCTCCTGATTGTTCGTTGACTCGACATCACCGAACTGGGCAAGAGGCCCTTCTTCTATGCGCCGGCCGCGACCTGATCACCCGAACGAGGCTGATGCGTACGGAAGTTCGAGCGGCAGCCATGTCCCCCGGTTCGGGAATCGCTTCTTACCCGCGACAGGGCTGCCACTGGCGGAACCTTGAGTCCTGGACCATGAAACCGCGTCAGCCCTCACCCGGTTCCGGCCAGATGAACGTACGCGTCAGTCCTGATCTCCTGGCGCGCCCGTCGGCGTGGCTTGGGCGGCCACGGTGTGCTCGGGCCCGGCCCGGATCAGCGGCTGGAGGCGATCAGCCCAAGGGAGGTTCCGGGCGCGGCCGGCACTTCGCTACCCATACCCAGGAAATCCGGCGATAGGCCGGGCGGCGCGATGTGTGTGAGGGGTATTGCGGCACCGGTCCGGGCCCGGGCGATTGGGCGGAAAGGTGCTGGCAGACAGGGCTGGGCTGGTTGGTGAGGCAGGCGGTCTCGGTCCCAACGGAACGTCAATTCGCCAAAAAAGATGGGTAGGGCGACGCGTTGACGTGGATTCCGGGTGCTTGCTTGGCTTCTGCCCGGGACGGATAGCCCGGTTTACGGAACCGGGGTCCGGGCGGGTTTCACTCAGTTTCCATTTCCTTCCTGCCGGCGACATGGCGCGGCATCGGAAATTGATTGGGGTGTCCGGAATTCTCCGCCGTCCTGACGGTATTCGGATCGAGGAGCGGAAATAGTGCGCATCAAGAAGACGGCTGGGATCGCCTCGGCTCTGGCCCTGTCCTGCCTGGTTCCCGCGGTCACGGTCACCGCCGCCAGTGCCGCCCCCGTGCAGGCGCCTCAGCATCACCAGCGGCACGGCCTGGGCTTCACGCCCGGGATGCACCCGGCGGCCGTCGACCAGGAGGCCGAAAGCAGCGCCCAGGCACCGCTCGCGCAACTGGCGGCGGTGCCGGCCAGCGCGGATCTGACCCGGTACGCGCCGGTGCCGGGCGACCAGGGCGAGGTCAACTCGTGCGTGACCTGGGCCACCGGCTACACCGCCTACGGCATCCTGATGAACGAACAGCACATCAGCGGCGGGCCGATGGCGCCGATGTACATCTACTCGCAGCTCACCGGGGGCCACAACTGGGGCACCAACACGGACGACGCACTGTCGATGGAGAGGAAGCAGGGCATCGACACCAAGGGCGACTACTGGCAGGGCGACTACAACTACCGCACCCAGCCGGACGACAACGAACGCGCGAACGCGGCGAACTACAAGCTGTCCGGCTACAAGTCCCTGCCCGCCCACGGCAGCGCGGCCAAGGCCGCGATCGAGAGTGCGATATCGCAGGGCATGCCCGTGCCGATCGGCATGAGTGTGCGCCGGAGCTTCATGGGCCTGAACTCGCGCGCCGCCTCCAACTACAGCTACCTCCCGGGCGATTCCTCCAGTGACCCGGTGGTCGGCGGCCACGAGGTCACCGTCGTCGCCTACAACGCCAAGGGCGTGAAGATCGAGAACAGCTGGGGTACCGGCTGGGGCGCCGGCGGCTTCGTCACCGTCCCGTGGAGCTTCTTCGACACCGGCGACGTCGACGAGGTCCACGCCATGGGCAAGCTCGTTCAGAACTGACCGACACCGCGGCCCCTTCCCGGCGTTCACCGACCGGGAAGGGGCCGCGCTCTTGTGTCCGGCCTGCGGGCCCGGACGGTCACGCTTTGGTCGGCGTGCCCGCGCTGCGGAGGATCTCGCGTGCCGACAGGGCGCTGCTCCGGGCGGCGCTCAGGCCGGTGGCCGCCGGGTACGCGGCGACGATCTGCGGGCCGACTCCGTGGCCGACGATCCGGCAGCTCGACGGGTGGTTGCCCCATGTGCCCCGCACGGTGGTCTCCCAGCTGTATCTGACACAGGGCGGGCCGGGAACGAGGGTCGTCGCGGTCGACTCGAAGGCCGTTGTCCGGACTCTGGTGTATTCCGGCCAGCTCCACGTCACCCGTCGCGGACATCGGCGGCCAGTGGCTGCCGTAAGCGGACCGAGCAACTCGTGCAGGGCGTCGGGCCGCAGGTTCGGCGGTCGTTGCAAGAGATCGAGCATGGCGGACGCGGTGTCGTGAACGACAATCCTCATGGCTCGGGACCGTAGGGCCTCACGTGACGCAAGCGGTAGGCCAAGCCCGGGCACCCTCGCCCGCCCGACCGGGGGCCGGCTGTGCGAGGGCGAGGTGTCAGTCCTGCGCGGTGCGGGCGAGGTCCAGTCGGGAGACGATCCGCAGCTTGCGCATGGCCCGGGCGATATGGTGCTCGACGGTTCGTGGGGACAGGTGCAGTCGCGTGGCGAT
The DNA here is from genome assembly GCF_044768305.1 of Kitasatospora sp. NPDC101155. NCBI lineage: Bacteria > Bacillati > Actinomycetota > Actinomycetes > Kitasatosporales > Streptomycetaceae > Kitasatospora > Kitasatospora sp. NPDC101155. Next base: position 5,610 of record NZ_JBIWPN010000015.1, read on the forward strand.
TTCCCGGTTCGTCAGGCCGGCCGCGGCCAGGGCGGCGACCTCCTCCTCCCGGGGCGAGAGCTGCTCGCCGTAGGACGGGCGGCCCGGCGAACGGCGCCCGGCCGTCGGCTGGCGGCGCAGCAGCGCGCGCACCCTGGCGGCATCCCAGGACGCGCCGAGTCCATCCAACTCATTTGCCGAGTGCCTGAGTTCGGTGACGCCGGCGGGTGAGGCGGGGTCCGCCGCGAGGGCGGCGCGGCCGGCGTACTCGGCGAGCAGGGCGGCCTCGTGCGGGCGAGGCAGCGCGCGATAGGCGGCTCGGGCCTGCCGGTAGTGGGTTGCGGCGGTGCCGGGGTCGCCGTCCGACTCGGCGAGCAGGCCGCGGCACCATTCGAGGGCCGCGTGCGCGAATGGTAGGTCGCGGCCGCCAAGCCCGGCCGCCAGTTCGGCCACCATCTCGCGGGCCAGGAGCGGCCGGTCGGCGCGGATCGTCGCCTCCACGGCCCATGGCGCCGCTTGGGCTGCCCAGGCCCACACGCCTTTGGCGCGCAGCGCGGCCCAGATCTCCGCCGCCTGTTCGGAGGCGTCGGCCACCTCGTCGCGGGCCAGCGCGAGCCGGATCCGGGCCCCGGCGGACACCGCGCGCTGCGGGATCTCGCGATCCGACGGCTCGGGCCCGGTGAACGAGGTACTGAACTGCTCCCAGTCGCCCTTGGCGAGTGCGATGACGCCCAGGATCAGTTGGGCCTCGTTGACGATGCACGGCATCTCGTCGGCATCCGCCACCAGTGCCCGGACCCGCTCGGGCAGGCCGGACCAGCGGCCGGTGGCCCAGTCCAGCGCCACCGAGCCCAACCGTACGACCTTGTCGACGTGCGGTGCGCCGCTCTGTGCGGCCAGGTCCAGCGCCTCGGCCAGTAAGGCGGCCGAGCTGTCGTAGCGGCCCTGCCAGAACGCGCCGTCGGCCGCGTTGCACAGGGCGCGGGCGCACTGGTAGAGGTACTGCGGGTCGTCGCTGGTCCGCGGCAGGTCCGCCAGAAGCCGCCAGACGTCCGGGTCGCCCGTGCACATCAGCAGTGGAATCCGGCTGGCCAGGACGGCCGTTCGGGCGGCCGGATCGCCGGTCCGCACGACGGCGGCCTCGGCCCGGTCCAGCCAGGCACGGTCCTCCTCGGCCGACCTGCCCGGCAGATGGGGCGAGGCCAGAGCGGCGAGGGCCCGGGCCGCCAGCGCCGGATGTTCGGACAACTCATCGACGGCCAGAGCGAGTTCACCGCTGGCCTCGGCACTGCGGTCGAGATGGTTGAGCAGCAGCAGCCCCAGGCTGAGCCGGATCTCCCCGCGGACCGCCCGGGGCAGCGCGCCGTCGGCGACCACCTGACGCAGCACCGCAGCCGTCTGCTCCGAGCTGAGCCCGGCCACCGCGCTGCGGGCCAGGACCGCGCCGAGCCGTGCCCGGGCCGCCCCGGGCACGCCCGGTTCCGCGAGAACCTCCTCTACGAGGTCGATGGCGACGTGGTGCGCGCCCGTGTCGGCCGCTTCCTCCGCGGCCCTGGCCAGGCTGTCCAGCCGGCTGGCCGCCTGTCCGGCGGCCTGGTGATGGCCCGCTACCCGGGCCCACGGCACCGGCTGCCGACGGGCCAGGAGCTCAGCGGCGCGGAAGTGCAGCTCTTGCCGCACCAACCCGGGTACGGCACAACGGACGGCCGCCGCAGCCAACGGGACGCGAAACCCGTAGCGGTCGGGGCCGAGCTGGTGCAGCGCGGCGGTGCGCAGGGCGGCCAGCAGCGCGGCCCGGCCGAGGGCGCTGGGCAGCCCGGCGACCTCGGCCAACTCGACTGCGCAGGTGGGTTCTTCGAGGACCGCCGCAGCCCAGACGATGCGGCGCTGAGCCGTGGACAGAGCTGCGGTGCGACCCAGGGCCAGCTCGGCCAGCCGGACCGGGGGTGCCGGGGCAGTAGCGGCATCCGGCTTCTGCGCGAGGTCAGCCAGCAGATCGGCCACGACCTGCGGGACTCCGCCGGACCAGTGGTGCAGCCGGGTGGCAAGCTGCGGTGGGCAGTCCTGGCCGAGGGTCTGTTCGGCGAGGCGGCGTACCTCGCTCTCGTCCAAGGGTTCGAGCCGGATCCGGACCACGGTCAGGTCGGCCGGATAGTCCACCGCGGAGCCCAACGCCAGCCCGGGTTCGGGGAGCTCCTCCGGCCGATGGGTCAGCACGGTGCACAGACCGGCCGGAGGGTGCTCCAACAGCCGTTGCAACGCCCGGCGCTGGGGCGCGTCCGCGCGGTGGACGTCCTCGACGACCAACAAGCCAGTGCGCCGGGCGGCAAGGAGCTCGCCCAGTTCCTCGGCCGTGGCCATGATGCAGTGACCGGGACCGGGCGCCGGCGCGGACCGGTCGGGCTCCCGCTCGATCACGGTGCCGCCAGCGGAGACCCGCAGCACCAGCACAGCACTGCGTCGGCTCTCCGGCAGGCTCAGCAGGCGACGCACGAACGTGGTCCGGCCCATGCCGGCCTCCCCCTCGACCAGCACGAGCCCGCGGCGGCCCGCAGAGACGGACGCCACCAGCTGTCGAAGGCGTCGCTCGTTCACACCCTGATGCATATCCACTTCCCTTCAACGTGCGGAGCGTGAAGCAGGACCGCGGCTCGCTGCGGCATGGGTCCGCGCCAGCCGGCCGCAACCGGCGGTGGGGTGATCAGGAACCTACGGCGGCGGCGCAACCCGCAGCCCCGAATCAAGGTTCGGCTAAGGTGCCCTACACCTGGCCCTGCGCTTGCGCGGACGTCCAGTCACCAGCCGCCCGGCGGCAGCCTGCCGCCCGGCGTCCTCAGCCGGGCGGCCTCCACCAACTGCTCCTCGCCCGGGGGCATGGTCAAGGTAGAGAGTGTCGCCGAATGTCGGCGGAGGCCCAGATGCGCTGGTGACGGGGGAGGGAGGCCCCCACCGTGCGGTGGGGGCCTCGTGTGCTGGCATTCATGTGCTCAGGGGGCGCCGCTGCCAGCGGAAGGCCTCGCTGTTGTAGTAGTTCTGACTTTGCGTCAGTTGATCGCCGGGTCCGGGGTGGTCGGCGTGGGGCCAGTGTTTCAGGCCGATCAGCAGGCCGGTGGTCGTGTTCACCACCATGCCGTTGTCGCGGAGTGTCCAGATCTGGTCGTTGTTCGCGGTCGTGCAGGTTTCCTGGACGAGGGGGGCGCCGTCGGTCGTGCTGCTACCGGTGCCGATGCACTGGCCGGTGCCGGCGTTCTTGATCCGTACGTTGTCGCCGAGGGGGAGCAGGATCCAGGTCTGGCCGGCGCTTCGGTCGCAGGCGCGTTGGGTGAGGGTGCCGTCGGGGTCGGCCTGGGCGCACAGGCTTGTCATGGCGTTGATCATGGTCCGCGGGCCCGCAGCCGGGGCGGAGGTCGCGGGGGCGGACGGGGCTGCGGAGGCGGGAGGTGCGGCCTGGACGGTCGGGTCCTGGCTCTCGGGCGCCCGGGTCGGGGCTGCGGGCGGGTGGGGCGGGTGTCCCGGGTTCGGCGCCGCGACGACGGCGACGGCGGCCAGGGTCGCGCCGGTGACGGCCGCGGCTGTCCATGCCACCTTGGCGGTGCCGAGGCGCGCGGCTCCCAGCTTGGCGGCGGCCAGGTGGACGCCGTGCCCCGCCACCGACGGCCAGAGGCTGGCGGGGTTCCACAGCAGGATGCCCGCGGGCAGCATGGCTCCGAGGCGGCCGTTGAGGTCGCGCAGGTCGCGGTCCGCGCGGGCGCAGTCGGCGCAGGACTGGAGGTGGCGGTCGAGGTCGCGGGCGATGCGCTTGTCCGGGCGGCGTATCGAAGTGGCGAGCAGGGTGCCGAAGTGGCGGCATTCCTCGTTGGCGGTCTGGTCGAGGTGGGCGCGCAGGTAGGCCTCGCGCAGGCCTTCCCGGGCGCGGGCGACGAGCGATCCGATGCCGCGGGCGGTGATGCCGAGACGCCGGGCGGTCGCGGCGGCCGGTTCGTGCTCGACGACCGCGTGCCACAGCACGGCCTGCCAGCGCTCGGGTAACGACCGGTAGGCGTGGATCACCAGCGATTCTTCTTCGCCGGCCAGAACGGCCTCTTCGGTGTCGTGGCCGGAGGGCAGTGTGTCGGCCCAGGTCTCGAAGTCGTCCGAGAGCTGGGTACGGGCGCCCTCGCGTGCCCAGTCCACCGCGGTGTGGCGCACGCAGGTCAGCAGGTAGGGGCGCCAGGCGTGCTCGGGTCCGGCCCCGGAGGCGACCGAGCGGTAGGTGCGGGCGAAGGCCTCGGCCGCGAGGTCCTGGGCGGTGGCGGCGTCTCGGCAGCAGGTGCGGGCGTAGGCGAGCACGGCCGGGTGGTGGCGGGTGAACACCTCGCCCATCACGTCGTGGACGGCGAGTCCGGCCGCCGACGCGGGCTCGCGCAGCAGTGCGGCCAACTGGGCATCCGTCAGGTCGGAAAGGTCCGCTCGAAGGGCCGTCGTCAGTACGCTCAACGCTCGCTCCTGTCAGCTCGCATGATGCCTAGTCAGATCCGGGCGGAGGGCGGGCCCGCTGGGGGAGGCGGACCGCGCCCCGACCGGATAGCGCGCCAGTGTGCCACGCCCGCCCACCCGCGCGAGAACGTGCGGCGGGCGGCGGAGGCGGTCACGATGGTCTGGCGGGGCGGGGCGGGCTCCGGGCGGCATGGTGCTCGCCGGGCGCGGCCGGTCGCCCGGCGACGCCGCGGCGCCAGGCTCGTCCGTGCTCACACCATTGGCCGGCTGGTCAGCCGGAAAACCATCTAGGTAAAGCCTTGGAAAAGATGCGGGTCGTCCGGTCGCCGGCCCGGTCTCTCCCTCAGGAATCGAGAGGCAGGGAGGCAGCACGCCATGACGATCAGCCGGCGTCCGGTCCGGCCCGCCGCTGGCGTGCGCCCGTCTTCCTCCACGGTCCGCAGGTACCCCCGCCTCCGGCAGCCCGCCCGCACCGCGGACTGCCGGGACCCTGGCGGCACCGACCGACGACCAGAAGGAGTGCCCAAGGGCACGACATGGTGCTCAGGCGGCAGCATGGCGCTCGTCCTCGTCGGCGATGTCGTAGAGGTGGGTGCCGTGGGCCCAGCTGGTGAGGATCTGCCGGTTGGCCAGGATGAGGTCGTGATGGGCGCCGAACGTGGCGGCGTTCCGCGTGAAGCCGGCGAGTCCGATCCTGACGGGTGCGTCGGCGCGGTGATGGGGTTACGCGGCCCCTTTTCCCGCCCGGGGCGGTACGGGTCCGGAGGCATTCCTGGACCCGTACGCGCGGCGCTGTCACCGGGAGGCGGGTGGCTTCGGCCAATCAGTACCGTCTGCGGCGGCGCTGAGGACGTCTCCGAGGCGGAGCCGGGCGTTGGGGCTGGAGTAGCTGATCGGGCTGTCGGCGAGCCGTTGCCACGCCTGGTGGTCGTTGCCGAGCATGCCGGCCACCAGGGCGAGCACTGCGGGGTGCGTGGTGTCGTAGCGGCTTCCGCTCGTTTTGAGTGCTGTCCAGGCAGGCAGCGCGAGGATGGTCTCGGTGCCGCACTCGGGCAGTGCGAGGACGTACTGGGCCCAGGCTTCCCGGTCGGTGGGGTTGCCACCGAGCCTGCGTCGCAGGTCGTGGGTGAGAGTGCGGATGGCCTGCTGCGGGTTCGAGTGGCGTGCGAGCACGTCGGAGAAGGCGGATTCACGCCGGCAGCCGTCGCGCCAGGCGAAGGACAGCAGGGCCTTCTCCACCAGCTGGTCGTCGCCGGCGTGGCGGTCGAGGTACTCATCGAGGGCGTCCGCGGCGACGGTGGACAGGCTCCGGGGCGTCACCTCGGTGGGATCGCCGAGGGCTGCGCGGCGCGCGGCGGGGGCCTGGGGGAGCGAGGCGGCGACGATGCGGGTGATCGCGGCGAGGAGCTCGGTGAACTGCCGGTGGTCGTCCCTCTCGCGGTAGTCGTAGGAGCGGGGGCGGTCCTGGCCCCGCTGGGCGTCGTGGATCATGAGCTGGACCGTCTTCTTGACGGCGGGAGTCACTTCGGGCACGTGGACCAGCATGGCGTGCACCCAGCGGAGGTCGGCATCCCTGCTGATCCCGAGGTGTTCCTTCGGCTGCCAGGTCTGGAGCGCCTGGACGGCGGTCTCGGCGAAGCGTCGTGCCAGTTCGGCGAGTTCGTCCGCAGGTGTGAGCCATCGGTAGGGATCGCCGTAAGAGGGCTTGGCCTCGGCGGGGTTGAGCAGGAAGCGCCACCGGCTGCTCGCGGCGCCGGCAACCCAGGAGACGGCGGTGTGAATGCCCCATCTGGCCCGGCGCTCGCCGCCGTCGACGTAGAAGTCGAGGTGCCCGCGGTCGTCCTCGCTGAGGGCGCCGATGGCATCGGCGAAGTGTTCCCGGGCTTCCTCCGGCGAGGACCCTTCCAGGATGCGGCGGCACACCCGGGTCACGGTCATGGCCTGATCGAAGCCGTCGAGATCTTCGAGGGCGATGCGCTTGAGCAGGTTCGGTTCTGCCCAGGCAGTTGGCTGGCCGGCGAGCCTGACCCGCAGGTTCCGAAGCGGTTCCGGGTCGCGCTGCCCCCGTTTGAGGGGGCCTGACGACGGCCGCCGCCAGCAGGTTCGACCCAGACGTTGCTCGCCGATGCAACGGTTTCCTCTTGTCCACGAACGAATTTGGGACAGGAATGCGCCGCGACTGCCCGCCCGTGAGCTTTAAGTTTGTCCGAGAGCACTCCAAACCCTCTGGCTGTGCACATCTGCACGATGACGTGATCAGCTCGTTCGTCAACGTGAATCGTTGCCGGACGGCGCCCATTCAGTCACTCTCTGTGAATGGCCAACAGGTGCCGCGCCATGAAGAAGGACGGAAGGCTCTGCCGGAACCGGGTGAGGCAGGCCGGCCTTCGCTGCCACCAGCACCGAGGTCTTCCCGCAGGACGGCGTCCGCTCGATCCTTCGCCCCGCCGAACCAGAGACACCCCATCCGTCAGGCCGACCGTACCGCGGCCCCGCCGCCGCAGTGCCTCCCCCAACCGCACCGCGAATCCACGACCAGCGCCTGCCCCGCGGTCCGCCCGGTTCCCAGCTCAGCGCGGCGGGTTGCAGGCCATCCCTCGTGTGCCATGGGTCGTGACCGGCGCCGAAATGGAGGGCGCCGTACGGACATGCGTGCAGCTCCTCAACGGGGGCGGCGGCGACGTCATCGCCTCGCAGGCCCTTCGGTACGTAAACGAATCCACCTGGGAGGCCCTTGTCGAACGGCACCGGGGCAAGGGATGCGATGCCCTTGCGGCCCTGGCCCGGGCGCTCTTGGACGGCAAGAAGTCGCTGCACAGCATGTTCGGCCGCCTCTGGGCAGTGTTGGGGCGCCCCCGGATCGAGCAGCTCTTCGCCCAGGAACTCGTCAGCCGAGTACCGCTGCCATTCGGACACGAGATCGCCGTCGCCGCCCGAGGTCTGCAGGCGGCTGGCATCTTCATCTGCTCCGCAGACGGCGCCGCGATGCAGGACTGCGCCTGCTTGCGGGACCTCCTCGTGAACGAGGGCCAAGCCCAATTCGAGAACCTCCTCCAGGGAGCCCTGCAGAACTGGAGTGAGCTGCCCGCCCGCATGCACGACGCGACTGCTGCGCCAGGGCTCCGCTGACCTGGGCCAGCCGACCCCGCGGCCTGAAGGCTGCCCACCCCGGGACGCCGGTCCGATGCTGAGGCCGGGTACCCGGAGGACTGGAGCCGAGCGCTGCAACTCCTCCTGGTCGATTCCGACCGCGGGATGAACCTGCGCAACGACATCCTCCACGGCCTGACCGGCACCCCGCCCAAGCGCCACGTTGCGTTCATCCTCCAAGCGGCGCTGTACCTGCTCAGCCACGCGCACGGGCAGCGCGCAGCACCCGGAACGACAGCCTGATCCGCTCGGGCGCGGGCTGGCCGCGCCCGAGCCGTTTCCCGAAGAAGCGCCCTGAAGTTCCACCCTGCGGCTGGACACCTGGAGACTGGGACATGTGAGCCCGGAGGAAGCAGTCACAGGTGGGAACCAAGAGCAAGATGAGTAAGCGGTACACGGCGGAGTTCAAGCGGGACGCGATCGCGCTCGTGCGGTCTTCTCCGCACCGGAACGTCACCGAGATCGCCCGGGAGCTGGGCGTCAGCCCAGAGGGGTTGCGAGGCTGGGTCAAGCAGGACCGCACCGACCGGGGCGAGGGGCACCCCGGCGCGCTGACCAGCGCGGAGCGCGAGGAGCTCACCCGGTTGCGGCGCCAGACCGTCGAGCAGCAGAAGACGATCGAGATCCTGCGCAAGGCGGCCGCCTATTTCGCGACCGAGACGAATCGGTGATCCGCTTCCGTTTCGTTGATGATCATCACGGCGCCTGGGGCGTCAGGCGGATCTGCCGAGTCCTGGGCATCGCCCGTTCCTCGTTCTACGCCTGGCGGGCCGGCGAGCAGGCCCGTTGTGCCCGTCGGCGGGAGGAGGATCTGCTCGCGGCCGAGATCACGGTGATCCACCTCGCGTCCAGGGGCGCTTACGGGGCCCTGCGTGTGCATGCGGAACTACGGCGCCAGGGCCACGTCGTCAACCGGAAGAGGGTGGAGCGGATCATGCGCGAGCGCGGCATCGTCGGTGTCACGCGCCGTAGACGGCGCGGCCTGACCCGCCAGGGCCGCAAGCCGGTGTTCGCCCCGGACCTGATCGGGCGGGACTTCACCGCACCGCGGCCCGGTATGCGGCTGGTCGGCGACATGACCTTCCTGCCGACCGGGGAGGGCTGGCTCTACCTGGTCACCGCGATCGACCTGGCCACTCGCGAGGTGGTCGGCTATGCGATGGCCGACCATCACCGCGCCGAGTTGCCGGTGGCCGCGCTGCGGATGGCGGCCGGCCGTGGCGGACTGGAGGAGGGGTGCATCTTTCACTCGGATCGCGGCAGCGAATACACGTCGGGTGAATTCCGCAGCGAAATAAGCAAGTTGGGCATGAGGCAGTCAATGGGACGAGTTGGCTCCTGTTACGATAACGCCGCCGCCGAGAGCTTCTTTGCCGTGCTGAAGGAAGAGATTGGCACCCGCATCTGGCCAGACCGTGCCGCTGCCCGCGCGGAGGTCTTCGCGTTCATCGAAACCTTCTATAACCGCAGGCGCCTACGGAGGCACCCCGAGTGGGGCTACCTCACACCACTTGAGACCCGCCAACGGCACCGGCAAGGTCATGCCCTCGCGGCGTAGACATAACGTGTCCAACTGCAGGGTGGAACTTCACTGGCTGCCCACCCCAGGAGGTCGCTGTGTTCTCGTCCAGCCTGACCGCACCGGACCGCTCCGCTCCGCCGCCGGACCCGGCGCGCTTCCGCCGCGTCCTCGGCCAGGTGCCGACCTCGGTGTGCGTGGTGACGGCCACGACACCGCAGGGCCGGGTGGGCGTGACGGTCGGCAGCTTCGCCTCCGTCTCCCTCGACCCGCCGCTGGTGGTCTTCTACGGCGGCGGGCGGTCGGCCAGCGTCGCCGCGATCGTGGACGCGGGACGGTTCTGCGTGAACGTCCTGGCCGAGGACCAGCAGCAGGTGTGCGCGGCCTTCGCCGGGCCGCCCGCCAAGCGCTTCGCCACCGGCAACTGGGGAGTCGCGCGAGGGCCGGGCACCGCGGCTGGATGGGGCGGTCGCGTGGATCGAGTGCGAGGTCGCGGGCAGCTTCCCGGCCGGGGACCACACGGCCGTGCTGGGCCGGGTGCGGTCACTCGACGCCGCCGACGACGGGAGGCGCCGGCCACTGGTGTTCCATCGCGGCCGGCTCGTCCGGCTGGACCGGGCCCACACCGGACACGCGCCCACCGTCTCCTTCGACTGGCGGGATGGCTGACACCCTGTCAGGAAGGGACCGGACCCGGCCTGTCCTGCGCGCTCGGAGCGGGCCCGCCCTCCGTGAGCCGACGCGAGACCGCACGGGCCGCCGCCCGGACCGCCGGGCCGTAGCCCGCCTCGGCGAAGCCGCTGCTGGGCGCCACGACGGACAGCGCCGCCACCACCTCGCCGCCGTCGCGCACCGACGCGGCCACGGTGCCGACCGGCCAAGGGTGCCGCTGCCGCAAGAAGACGAAATCGGCCCGGCGCACCTGCGCGAGGACCCGGCGCAACTCGGCCGCGGTGGGGACGTCGTCGTTGCCCGGCTCGGGCCGGTAGGCGTCGATCGCACGGGCCTGGACCTCGGGCGGCGCGAAGGCCAGCAGCACCAGACCGACGCCCGTCGAGGCCAGCGGCAGGCGGCCGCCCACGCGGTAGCGCACGGGGCTCGCGTCCAGCGCCGACAGGCGCTCCACCAGCACCGCCTCGTCCTCGTCCCGCACGGCGAGCAGCACGTGCTGCCGGGTGACGTGGAACAGGTCCTCCATGAACGGCATCGCAACGGACCGCAGGCCGTGCCCGCGCGGCGCCAGCGAAGCGGTCTCCAGCAGCCGCAGCCCCACCACGTAGCGCCCGTCCTCCAGGCGCTCCAGCGCTCCCACCCCGACCAGCGAGCGGGCCAGGCGCAGCGCGCTGCTGCGCGGGATGCCGCTGCGCCCGGCGAGCTCGGAGAGGGCGAGCGCGCGGTGGTCGCTGTCGAATGCGCCGAGCAGCGCGAAGGCACGGTCAATGACCGGCTGGCCCTCGGCGGGCCGACCGCCCCGGCGTGCCTGACCTGAGTCAGCCGCATTCTGTGTTTCATTCATCGGAATCACCCATGCCACTGTACGGTCACCCTTCCTACCGTGGCAGCTGTACCGCGTACGGGCCACCACCGTACGGAACAGCCACCACCGAGGAGACCCAATGACCCCGACCGGACTCGTGGACGTCCACGCGCACTTCGTGACCGACGGCTACATCGCGGCGGCCCGCTCCGCCGGCATCGAGCATCCCGACGGGATGCCGGGCTGGCCCGAATGGAGCGTCGATCAGCAACTCGACCTGATGGACCGCTGCGGGATCGAGAAGTCCTACCTGTCGGTCTCTTCCCCCGGTGTGCACTTCGGGGACGACCACGCCGCCCGCACGCTGGCACGCGAGGTCAACGCCTTCGCGGCCTCGGTCCGCGCCGCCCACCCGGAGCGCTTCGGCCACTTCGCCTCCCTGCCGCTGCCGGACGTCGAGGGCGCGCTCACCGAGGCCGGCCACGCTCTCGACGTCCTCGGAGCGGACGGCATCGCGGTGGAGACCAACCACCACGGCCACTACCTGGGCGATCCCCGCTTCGAGCCGCTGTGGCAGGAGCTCGACCGACGCGGGACCCTCGTCTTCGTCCACCCCACCTCGCCGCCGAGTGCCGACGCCGTCGCTCTGGGGCGCCCGCGGCCCGTGCTGGAGTTCCTCTTCGACACCGCCCGCACCGCGAGCGACCTGCTCTTCCGTGGCGTCCTCGCGCGGTACCCGCGCATCCGCTGGATCCTGACCCACGGCGGCGGCGCGCTGCCCCTGCTCGCCGACCGTATGGAGCTGTTCCGCCCGATGCTCGGCGGCGCCGGGGACGCGGCCACCGTCGTCGAACAGCTGGGACGCCTCTGGTACGACATGGCCGGGACGCCCTTCCCCCGTCAGATCGCGGCGCTCGACGCCGCGTTCGGCACGGAGCGCCTGCTGTACGGGAGCGACTCCTGCTGGACCCCGCCCGCGGGGGTCCTCGCGCAGGTCGCCTCCGTCGACTCAGCCGCCCCGCCGCGCGAGGGCGACACCTGGCGCGATCTCACCACACGAAACGCCCGGCGCCTGCTCACCGCCGGAAGCTGAACCACTCCGCAGCCGAACCCCGGAAGAAGGACGCCACGCCTGCCAGCCCCGCCGCCGCCCTGCTCCTGCGCTCCGCCACCGTGATCGACACCCGCGACGGATCGCTCCACCGGGACGCCGACGTGCTCGGCCGGGGCCCGCTGCGCACCGTGGTGGCGACGGGGCGGGGGTTGAGCCGGCCGTCGCGGAGCTTTGCCGTCAGGGTGGGAGCGAGGCGACTGCCGTGGCCGGGGACACCCCGCAGGTCGGCCTCGGCCAGGGCTGCGGCGAGCGTCCTGGCTCCGGAGCGGTTCATCCCCGCGGCCTTGAACAGCCGCACCATGTAATCAGGTTGCTCCGCATGGTCGCGCGAGGCTTGGCACACACTGTGATCGCGGTCGTGTCGACACGGCCGGGCCCCGCCCACGGAGTAGCAACCAGCCCCGCATCATCACGCCGCGATGACTGAGGGGTCGGTGCTCGATCGGGTGGCGTCGCTGGTGCTTGGTGGCGGCCGTGACGATGCGTCTTCACCGTATTCGGCAACAACCCGGGGCCCGGGCCAGGCCGAAGATCAGCAGGACCAGGCTGCAGGTCGCCACGACCTCGCCAAGCCACAGATGCGGCGCCCACCGGGCATGGGTCGACCAGCGCACCAGCGGCTCGGCGAACATCGCATCCGCCAGCACCGCGCCGCCGATCGCCCCGGCAATCTGCGTGGGTACATAGGCCGCAACCTCCCGCAGGCCGGGCCCCTCCCCGCCGCGGCGGCCACTCCACCAGGCGGCCAGGGTGACCGCAGGGTTGAAGTGAGCCCCGGAGAGCGGGCCGAGCAGGGCGATCAGCACGCCGAAGCCGAACACGGTCGTGAGGGAGTTGGCCAGCAACTGCACGTCGACACGTCCGAGGACAGCTTGGTGGCCTGGATGCCGGAGCCGAACACGATCGCGACCAGCGCGCCGGTCCCGACGAACTCGACGGCTGCCCGGTGGCCCAGCGGGGCGAGCTCGGTCATCTCGGGCCCGCCGGAGCCTCAAGGAGCGAGGAGAGGCGGGCCAGAGCCGCGGGCAGCACCCAGCAGTAGACCCAGGTCCCGCGCCGCTCGGAGCCGACCAGGCCGGCCTCGCGCAGCACCTTGAGGTGGTGGGAGATGGCCGGCTGGGACACCTCGAACGGGTCGGTCAGGTCGCAGACGCAGGCCTCGCCGCCCTCATGGAAGGGCGATCAGCGACAGCAGCCGCAGCCGCACCGGATCCGACAGGGCCTTGCATCTTCGCCAGGCCGACGGTGTCTTCTTCGCCGAGCGGCTCGCGGAACCATCGGCGAGCAGCACGCGGCCGGGTTGTCCGGTCGAGCACCGGCAGTTCCAGATTCGACGTGCCTCTGTGTTGACAGTTATCCAATCCAGCGCCAAGGCGACTATATCAACAGCCGTCGATGCAGGACCCTGCCGCGCCGGCACTTGCCTCCGCTCCTGGCCCGTGGGCACCGGAAGCCACGGGAAGCCGCAGCGGCGCAAGGCCCTCCATCCCTCGGCCTGCACGCGGTCGGGCACTCGGTGGCTCCGGCGGGGCCCCGGTGACAGTTCCCGCTCGGAGCCCTCGGGGCCACTCGGCGGCCTTACACGTCCTGGGCAGCCACCCATGCCGCCCGTCCCCGCGCCACATCCACACTCACCCAGTTGTTCAAATTCAAACCAGGAAGTATCGTCGAAGCGATTCAGTTCAAGTTTAAACTTTACAGGAGAGACCCCATGCCGGTACGCCGCCTCAATCACGCGGTGCTCTACATCCGCGACCTCGCGACCTCGACCGCGTTCTACACCGAGGTGCTGGGCTTCAAGGTCGACACCGAGTTCCCCGGTCAAGCCGCCTTCCTCAGCGCGCAGGAGACGCTGAACGACCACGACCTCGGCCTGTTCGCGATCGGCGCCGACGCACCCGGCCCGCAGCCGGGCCGGGTCGGCCTGTACCACCTGGCCTGGGAGGTCGGCACGCTCGGCGAGCTGGCCGAGATCGGACGGGCACTCAACGAGCGCGGCGCGCTGGTCGGCGCCACCGACCACCACCACTCCATGTCCTTCTACGCCAAGGACCCCGACGGCAACGAGTTCGAGGTCATGTGGCGCGTGCCGCGCGAAGGCTGGCCGGCACCCGGCGAAATGCCGAAGATGGGCCCCCTGGACCTGGACGCCGCCATCGCCCGCTGGGGCACCGACCTGGCCACTGGCGCCGCCGCCGGCTCCGCCACCTGAGACCCACCCCGGAAACGGCAGGCGGACCTGCGGCTGGCCGTCGATGAGAACCCGGCCACCGCCGAGTTGCCGGCCGCCGTCCCGGCCGGCGCCGCCCGGATCGAGGACCTGGTGCAGCGCGGACCGGCCGCCTCGATGTGGCACCCGCTCAGCGGCCGGGGCGGGCGGCCGGTCCGCTCATGCCACGCCTCCCATGCTTGGAGTCGGTAGCGTGATCGGCCCGTGGGGCGTGGAGGTGGTCAGTGCACCGTCGCGACCGCGTTTGCCTGGGAGAGAAGCTCCTCCAGCTTCAGCTTCTGGGCTTCGAACAAGGGGAGGAGTGCGGTCCGCTGCTCGGGTGAGAGCTTGGGGATCCGCCGGCTCAGGAGCCTGCAGGTGCTGAGCCATTCGAGGAGTGCGGGGTCGGCGGCCCATCGCACGATCCGCTCCTGGACGTCGCCGAAGAACTGTATCCAGTCCAGGGCCGAGTCGGGGTGCTGCGAGGGTGCGCACAGCGCGTTCCTGGTGTCGTCGTCGGCGTAACTCGCCTCGATATGGGCGGTCAGTGCGGCGCTGAACACCTGCTGGCAGGGAACCACCGCCTGGAGCGTGATGCGTGCTTGGCCGAACACCGGCACCGTCGGCCGTCGCTCCAAGCCGTCGGCGGTGCAGTCGATGTAGAGGGTTCCGGCCTGCGCGGGAACGGTGGCCTGGTCGAGTTCGATCGCGTTCTCGTCGATGCGCTTGACCCTGCCGTGGCGGACGACGTCCTTGATGCGGCGCAGCTGCTCGAGTTCGGCGCGGGCGACCGTCGCGCAGCGGTATGCGGTCGGCTCGATGTCGGGCGACAGCCGCAGCAGCAGGCCGCTGTCCTCCAGGCCGGTGAACAGCTCTTGGGCTGTGTGAGCGCTGGCCACGGCCTCGCGGCGGGCCGCTTCCGTTTCGCCGTCGGAATTCCCGGGCTGCAAGTTGGCGCGGTCGAGCAGCCAGGAATCGCGGGGCATGATCCAGGTGATGTCGGACGGATCGGTGCCGCGGCTGAGCAGCCACAGGCAGGCGTCGATGCCGGTCTTTCCCGCTCCGACGACGGTGTAGTGGGAGGGCTGGTCCTGCAGGGCGGGCAGCTGGTTGGGGGTGATCAGGCGGACGCCGGGAGCGACCTCGTACTTGGGCGGCACCATGGCTGGCACCGTGACGTTCATGTAGGTGGCGTCCACGGTCCGTCGTTTGACGGTCACCTCGTAGCTGGCCCCGCTGACGATGGAGTGGAAGCGCTGGACGTCGGGCCGCTGTGGATCCGGGCCGTCGTAGAACGACTTGGGGAAATAGGAGACCCGGCCGGTCGGCAGGAGTGTCCTGCGCATCACCTGGTCGAAGTAGGCCAGGATCTCGCCGGCCGAGGCCAGCTCGTGCATGCCGGCGTTCCAGCCGTCCTGGTCCACCGTGCCGCTGCCCAGCGCACGGGAGTTGACGCCGTAGAAGGCGGACGGCTGATGCAGGCGGACGAAGGGGTAGGCGACCGTCCAGTGACCGCCGGGCTGGTCATAGCGGTCGACGATGGCGACCGTCGCATCGGTTTCGGCGATGAGGGTGTCGGCGAAGGCCATGCCCATGGCCCCGGCCCCGACGATCAGGTAGTCGACCTCGAGAGCTGTCGGCTTCAACGAACATCTTCCTTTCCGTGATCGTTCTTTGACGCTTGGTAGCCGGCCGTGCTCGGAGCGCGGCCGGCGGCTACCGGCGGAACACCGCGGCAGAGCCACGGCGCGTGAGGACCTTTCGTGGCGGCGAGCCTGGGCAACCAGGCAGGACGCGCAAGCCTGCCGAAAGGCATGGCAGCGGGGGGCCTTGACGGCACGCGGTGGCTCACACCGCCGCGATCACGACCGCGCGCAGATCCCGGCCCCTGCGGAGGCCGAGACATCAGGGCCCGCGAGGAGCACCTCGGGGTCTACGAAAACGCTCAGGCGCTGGAAGGGTTCAAGCCGGCGACCTGCTCTTCCTCGGCGGTCGTGAGGGCGACCGCCGGCATGCCCGTCAGCCCCGGGCGCACGCGCAGACCGTCCAGGACGATCGTCAGGTAGCGCCTCCACGCCGCGCTCGAGACCGGCTGGGCGTGCTGAATCACGCAGCTCACCATGTAGAAGATCAGAGGCAGATCGGTCGTCGCCAAGTCCGGACGCAGCGCGCCGGCGTCCTGGGCGCGACGCATGACCGCATCGGCCGCGGGCACGAACTTGCGGCGAGCCTGCGCCACCAGGGGGCGGCCCCCGACCTCGGAGAACACCACTTCCCGCAGTCCGCGATCGGCTGCCATCTCTTCCAACGCCATGGTCAGCAGGCCGACGAACCCCTCCCACGGATCGTCAACCGTCAGAGCCTGCTCGGCGAACGCCACCAGGGCATCGACACGCTCTTCGAACAGCTCGTTGATCAGCGCCTGCTTGTTGCCGAAAAGCCGGTAGGAAGTCGCTACTCCGACACCGGCGTGGCGAGCGATGTCGTCAAGGTTCACCCCCAGCCCCCGCTCGGCGAACACCTCCCGAGCGGCCTGGAGCGTGCGCTGCCGATTGGCCTCGGCATCGCGTCTCAGGCGCCGTGTGCCACGGGGCGCGGATGAATCCGTTCCGTCCATGAGCCCACAGTAGCAGTATCTGGAGTTGCCAACTCCAGATACATCGCTTCTCTCTCCAGGACGGCGGCGCGACAGGCGCTCCGGCCGCAAGAACCAGGCCCGTACAGCGCGTCTGCTGTACGCCGAGTGCGCTACGACCTACAGCTCTCGGGCCATCCTTGTCCGGGCGCGGCGCGGCGACCTTCGTCCCAGCTGCCGTGTCGGGGGTCGGCGGCGAGACGGGGGCGGCGGGTGCCGAGCTGGCGTCGGTGGTCGTCACGGCAGCCGCAGCGCCGGTAGACGCGTCCCCGGTTCCGGTCGCCGGAGGGATGTCGGCGCATGGTGATCGCCTCGAAGGATCGCGCGCGAGTCGTCCTTCTCCCAGTCTGCCTCCGTGAGGCGATCACCGTGCGACCACGAGCTCATGAAAAGTGGCTGTGACCTGCGGATCTCCCTTGGCCGGCGAAGGGACCGGCCGATCGATAAGCGTCAGCGGCCGATCGGCCGGTGGGGGCAAGGTGGTCAGGTGAGCCGGTCGCTGTTGGCGGCGGCGGGCCGGTTGGTGCGGTTGAGCATGGCGGCAAGGAGGCGGACCGCCGTTTCTGCGTCGGTGAGTTCGTCGCTGGTGGGACGGTGGCCCCGAAGGTGCGGCCCGCGGGGGCGTCCAGGGCGCGCCAGTGGAGGATCGGATCGAGATGACTGGTGCACTGGGTGAGGAACCAGGCGAGATGGCCGTGGGTGCGGGCGATGGTTATGGCGAGGGCGGCGATGGCCTCGCGCAGTGCGGCGAGTCGCTTGATCGTTGGCAGCGTCTGGTGACTTTCGGCGGGGCCGATGGCGTCGTCCAGGACGGTGGCGGTTTCCCGGGCCAGGGCTGAGTCACTGGCGACGAGACTCCCAGTCCCGTCCGCGAGTTGGTGTTCCGCGTCGTGGACGACCTGCTCAATGGCCGTGGACATGCTCACCCGCGCAGCCTATCGGCCGCGCGGGGGCCTCCCCAGGGAGCCGCCCGGGTGCGACCTGCGGCTGGCGGGTTTGGATTTTGGGGTGTTTGGGGGTTTCGTCGTTGGACCGGTTGGGCCGTAGGCCGTGTCGCACCCCTGTGCCGCGCCCGGCCCGGTCACTGTGACCTGCACCGGGGAGTGACCTGTGACAGCAAGGCCGGGTGGGGCTGCCCGGAATCCCGCCGGAGGCGATCGAGGTCGACGCTGGGCCGATGGTCACCGTGAAGGCCGAACGCCGTTCTACCCCGCCGCCCGCCGCCCGCCGCCCGCCGCCCGCCGCCCGCCGCCCGCCGCCCGCCGCCCGCCGACGGCGGCCAGGCCGTTCCGGCGGCGGTGTGAGCCCGCCGGCGGCGTTTCGCGCCGGAGGCCGCCCGCCAGTTCCGTCCCGGCTGCCGCCCGGGCGGGCGGGAACCGTCAACGCGCTGCCTCCGGGGCTGCTTGCGGCCAGGGTGCGTTCTGGAGGCGATCGGGCAGCATGCCCGGCAGTCACTGTTCTGGCATCGGCATTGAGAGCTGCCGCCCTTCCGCGGGTGACATGCCGCCGATGGCGCAATGGCTCCTCGGGCCGGCTGGCCGCATCATGCTGTGAGGATTGACGGTCCGATCAGGAGCCCATGTGTACAGATCGCGTGAGCGGGTCCTTCAGCGGATCCGCCCATGGCCGGCGGGGCTGTGACGGCAGGGGGGCCGCGGCCCGACCCGGGCGGATCGGACCGGTCGAGGGGGTTCGGCGAGTGGCTGCTGGGGGTGCTGCTGGACCGCGCTCACGGGATGCCGCCGCAGCTGATCGCCCCGGTGATCGCGCAGGAGGTGGCCAGGGCCGGCGGCCGTGACCTGTCGATCCTGCTGCAGGACTACGAACAGCTGCTGCTGGTGCCGCTGCCCGGTGCGACCGTCGGCGAGCCCGAGCCGATCGACGGCTCCCCCGCCGGCACGGCCTTCCTGCAGGCCGACGCGGTCGAGATCGCCCGGGCCGATGGCGTACGGGTGTACTTGCCCCTGCTGGACGGCAGTGACCAGGTGGGCGTGATGGCCCTCACCCTGGACACCGTCGTCGACGACGACCGGCTTTTGCTGCGCAGAGTTGCCACCTTGGTCGCCGTGATACTGGCCGCCAAGCACAGGTACACCGACGAGTTCGTCCAGGCCCGGCGCCGTGAACAGATGAGCGTGGCCGCGGAGATCCAGTGGTCCCTCCTGCCGCCGCTGGCGATGTCCGTCCCGCGGGTCTCGGTGGCCGGAGTCCTCGAACCGGCGTACAACGTCGCCGGCGACAGCTTCGACTACGCCCTCAACGACGACATCCTGCACTTGGCCGTGATCGACGCGATGGGCCACGGTCTGGCCGCGGCCGCCATGGCGACCGTTGCCATCGGCGCCTACCGGCACGCCCGACGCTCTGGCATCAGCCTGTCCGGGATCTACGCGTTCATGGACCGGGCCATCGCCGAGCAGTTCGGGCCCGAGCACTTCGTCACCGCGCAGATGATGCGCCTGAACATCGCGACGGGCCGGCTGCAGTGGGTCAATGCCGGACATCCGGCGCCACTGCTGATCCGCGACCACCAGGTCGTCCGGCAACTGCACAGCCCCACCACCCTGCCCGTCGGCTTCGGCGGGGACGAGCCCCGGCTCAGCGAGCTGACCCTCCGGGCGGGCGATCGGGTGCTGTGCTTCACCGACGGCCTGATCGAGGAACACGAACCCGGCGGGGAGCAGTTCGGCCAGGAGCAGCTCATCGCCTGGGTCAACCGCATCGAGCACACCGAGGAAGGAGTTCGGGCGGTGGTGCGCTCGCTCTCCCGCACCCTGATGCAGCAGAGGGGCGGGATCACCAGCGACGACGCGACCCTCTTCCTGATCGAATGGCGCGGCAACGACACCGACCCACCATGACACTCCGGCCCGTTCCGACAACCACGCCCCAGCGGTGCGGCCCTCGACGGTGGGATCGATCATGACTGCGGTGCCGCAGCGCCGGCGAACCCGTCCCGGACGGGGCGTCACTGGTCGGAGTAGCTGAGGTCCCCCACCGTCCAGCTGCTGATGTCGGCGATGGCGATCCGGTACATGCCCCCGGTGTGGGGCAGACCGTAGCTGCCCTGCAGGATGCGGGCGACATGCAGATGCAGATGCGTCGGCCGCGCGACGGACAGCGCCACGTCGTCGCCGGTGGTGGGCGCCGAGAACAGCGCGGCGAAGGGCTTCAAGTGCTCGGAGGCGGCGAGGACTTCGGCCACCCGCTCGTGCCACAGGCTCTCCGGCGCCAGGCGGCCGGTGATGACCGCCCCCGGGACGACCACGGTCAAAGGCATCTGGTTGCTTCGCTCGGACTCCACCATCGCGGCGATGTCGACGAGCAGCCCATCAGGGTTCGACATGAACCAGAGGATAGTGCCCGCCGCAAGCCACCCGCACGGACACCCCGACCCGCGACGCCGCCGGACGCGACGCGGCAATTCCACTAGCTGTGATCACGGCATGGAAAAATGTGAGATGGCTGGGAGAGATACCGGGCGCGGTTCGGCCGCGGCCCGCCGGATCGCAGAGAGGCGGCCGTGAACGTGTCGGCCGTGGTGTTCTTCGGCGTGGCCCTCGCCACTCTGGTGCGTCGGCGCCAGGCGAACGGGCTCACGGCCTGCGTCGCCGCGGTCTTCGGCCTCCTGCTCGCCTCCAGCTCGGCCGCGCCCGCCGTCCACGACATCCTGGCCGCCGCGCTCACCGCCCTCGCACCCACCCGCTGAACGACACCGCCGTAGCGGAACCCCCGCAGGTCCGGGCCACTGCCCAGCCGGTAGTCTCCCGCCCCGACCGGGACGCCGCAGAGCGCAGACCCGGCACATGCACCGCCCCCGCCGGGGGCGCGAAGGAGAGTGGAGATGCAGCAGCCCGCCCCGACCACCGACACCTCCGTGCTCACCCTCTCCTCCTGACCCTCGATGAAGATCAGGATGATTGGAAGATCGCGAAGTGGGTCCCCTTTGATCCGCCGATCAGCGGTCAGTTTTCACCCGTCGCCGACAAGCCATCGTCATGGAACGTCATGGAAGAGGTGGTCCTCGGTCACGCATACGCGATCCCCGCATCCTGCCCCTCCCCCGGGCAGTGCGGACACCGCAGGCCGGCGAATCAGCCGGCAGCAGTAGTGCAGTAGATGGTGCAGTGAATCCGCATATCCCTGGGCCCCGGCGCACGACAGCGCCGGGGCCCTCGACCCGTTTCCCGAGAAAGAAAATGCTGGTGGAACAGGCCACCCTCGCCACCGACCACGACACGGCGGACCACATGAGCGCAGAGACCAAGTTCGACGACGACTACCCCGCCTACACCATGGGCCGGGCCGCAGAGATCCTGGGCACCACGCCGGGCTTCCTGCGCAGCCTCGACGAGGCCAAACTCATCACCCCCCCCCAGCGATCGGCCGGCGGCCACCGCCGCTACTCCCGCTACCAACTGCGCATCGCCGCCCGCGCCCGCGAAATCGTCGACCAGGGCACCCCGCTCGACGCCGCCTGCCGCATCATCATCCTCGAAGACCAACTCGAAGAGGCCCTGCGCATCAACGAACAACTCCGCCGCGACCACACCTGAGGAGAACCGGACTGCCGGCCCGCGACCTCCACGACGCGCGCCGCAGTCCCCCTCCGACCATGGCCGCCACACGAGACGCGATAAGGAGGGAGCCTGACCCGCCGGCACGCGCCCCTGCGGCTCGACCTTGCGGTCGCCAGAATGCCTCCTTGCGCCGACCGTGTGGTGGCGATGCCGGAATGTGCTCGACCGGGTCGTTCCGCGTGAACGCACACGCCGACCGATGAGACAGCCACCGCGGGCGGCGTGCACTGCCCGCGAGCTGCACGGAACGACGGCTGGCCGAGACTGGCGGAGCCCGGGCTCAGAGTTTGAACATCCCGGTGTACGGCTGAGTGATGCGTTCCTGCCGTGACCCGAAGTCGACGAGCACCGCGATGTCGCTGTCACCTTCGACACCGATGGCCCGGCCGAGACCGTACCTGTCATGAGTGACCCGGTCGCCGACGGCGAAATGCTTGCGGGGAGCCTCCACCCGGGCCTTGAACGGGCTGGTAGGCAGGTGGCGGGGGACTGCTGCGAATTTCGTCATCAGCTCCAGTATGCGCCGGAAAGCGCCAGGCGGGGCCTTCTCGACACCTTCGGTTCCCGGGGAGATCTTGAATGACGCGTCCGGCTCGCCCCCCTCGGCGGCGCCGGTGGGCGTGATCCGTCCCCTGACGACTGCCACCGTGAGGGTGACACGCCGCACCTGCGGCCATCGCACCGCGGGGCGGTCGGCCGGGCGGAGTGATCCACCCGGTCAACCAGACTGCTCTCCAGGCCCGTTGGCGGTCTCCTCCGTTCTGGCCCGGCAGCTCCAGGGATGGGCCCCCGACGATCTGGGGCGGAAATATCCCACCGCCGTGGGCCGCGGCCTGCTACTGTCGTCCTAGTTGCAGTAGTGGTTCCCATGAACTTTGTGTGCGCCTGCTCATGTTTCGCAGGCGCATTTTTTGTTTCCCGGCTCTTCCCCGGGCGGGTGCTCATCGCGGCGACTCGAAGCGCGCGCTGTGCGTGCTTCGGACAGCCCCTTGAAGGAGATTTCTTTATGGCTAATGGCACTGTGAAGTGGTTCAACGCGGAAAAGGGCTTCGGCTTCATCGAGCAGGAGGGTGGCGGCCCCGACGTCTTCGCCCACTACTCGAACATCAACGCCAACGGCTTCCGTGAGCTGCTCGAGGGCCAGAAGGTCGAGTTCGACGTCACGCAGGGCCAGAAGGGCCCGCAGGCCGAGAACATTCGTCCGCTGTAGTTCCTGCCACGGCACCCGCCCAGCAGCGAGGGGCCCGCACCGCGCACACGCGCCTGGTGCGGGCCCTTCGGCATTGCGCCACGCGCATTTCCCCGGGCCGTTCAGGCCCCGTGGCCCCGCCACCGCCGCCCATCCCCACGCGAGACGTACAGCGCCGCGTCCGGATCGGCGCCCTGCCGTGCCATCGCACGGCTTTGAGGTTCCTCGCTCCCGCTCCGCGCGGTGAGCGCCGACCGTAGGTGACGTGCCGCACGGTTACACCGTCCACGCTCCGCTCCCCATACTTCCGGCCTGTTCCGTTGAAGCCTCCTGCCGACGCCCTGCGCTGCGGAGCCGCCTCGCGACGTGCCGCCCCGGGAAGGTTTCACATGAACCGCTCCAGTCGCTCCTCGTACCAGAACGCCAACTCCCGCTCCTCGGCATCCTCCCGCTCCGGCGGCAACTCCTTCTACGGCGACCGCCCGGTCGGCGGCCGTAGCTCCCGCCAGGGCTCCGCCCAGCAGGGCGTGGCTGGCGTCGAGGATGCTGGCAGCTTCTTCCCGCACCTGCAATTCCGGTCAACCTCAGTGGCGTTCGCTGGTCTCCCGACGCTCCTCCAGGTTCGTACCGACGTCTGGCGGAAATGTGCCGCTCCGGTTCTGGCGGCCCCCGTCGTGCAGTGACGCTGATGGGTATTCACCTGGCGTACTAACGTACCAACAGCCCTCGCGGCGTTCGGAGGCGGTCAGGGTGAGCGGCACAGCTCGGGCCACAGGCATGGACGGGCGACGGCCAATCTCGGGGCATCGTTCGGAACGGTCGAACACCCTGCGTGCGGCGACACGCCGTCCGCTCCGCGTTCAAGGGCGCGTTACCGCCTGCCAGGGGCTCGGAGCCCGGGGTCGCTGGTTGGTACTTCCCCGAGAGCGGCCGACGTCGTCGTATCGGGCGTGAGCGGATTCGAGGTCAGGGCAGGGTGAGGATGCGGGGGCCGTCTTCGGTGATGGCGATGGTGTGCTCGATGTGGGCGGCTCGGCTGCCGTCGATCGTGCGCAGGGTCCATCCGTCGGGGTCGGTGCGGTAGTCGTTGCGTCCTCCGGCCATGAGCATGGGTTCGATGGCGAGGGTGAGGCCGTGGCGAAGGGGGAAGCCGCGGCCGGGGCGTCCGTGGTTGGGGAGGTGGGGGTCTTCGTGCATCCGGCGGCCGATGCCGTGGCCGCCGAAGTCGGTCGGCATGCCGCAGGCGGCCTTGCGGGCGACCGTGCTGATGGCATGGGAGATGTCTCCGATGCGGTGGCCGACGGTGGCGGCGACGATGCCGGCGTCCAGCGCCTGCTGGGTGGCGGCGATGAGGGCCAGGTCCGCCGGGCGCGGGGTGCCGACGGTGAAGCTGATGGCGGCGTCGCCGGTCCAGCCGTCGAGTTCGGCGCCGCAGTCGATGCTGACCAGATCGCCGTCGCGCAGCCGGTAGTCGTCGGGGATGCCGTGCGCGACGGCGTCATTGACGGAGGCGCAGATCACTGCGGGGAAGGGGGCGGGGGCGAAGGAGGGCTGGTAGCCCAGGAATGGGGAGCGTGCCCCGGCTTCGGTCAGGACGGTGCGGGCGGCCTCGTCGAGCTCGCGCAGGCGAACTCCCACGGCGGCCGCCGCGCGGGCGGCTTCGAGTGCGTGGGCCACGACGCGTCCGGCCTCACGCATCAGCTCCAGTGCCGTGTCGGTCTTGATCTCCACCATGTGTCGTGTCTCCCCGCGATGCGACGTTGCCCAATACTTATACCGGTATTAGTATCACGGGCATGGTGCGAGTTCCTTTGAGTCCGCAGGAGCGGCAACGCGGGGAGCGCTTCGGGGCCCTGCTCCGCCAGGCCCGTGGTGACCGCAGCATGGTCGACGTGGCTGCGATGGCCGGGGTGTCCGCGGAAACGCTCCGCAAGATCGAGACCGGTCGGGCCCCGACCCCGGCCTTCTTCACCGTGGCGGCCCTGGCCTACGCGCTGGACCTGTCGCTGGATGACCTGGCCGCCGCCTGCGCGGAGGATGCCGATGGCGGTGACCAAGCCATGTCGGCGTGAATCTCAGGAGACCTGCCGTCTCGCCCGGAAGGCCGATGTCCCTGACATGGCACGGGAACACCGGCCGTCGCTGCACACCAGGCCACTGATCACTTCTCGGCACGGCTCGGGCTCTCACGTCAACCCCCGAAGGACTACGAGAGCCGACCACTCAACGAAGGGATGACCATGGGTGCCTCGGTAATCCAGTTCTTTTACGAAGCGATGAAGTCGCAGGACCCAGCCGCACTGGCCGCGACGCTCGCCGACGATGTCGTCATCACCGAGCCCTCGGCACTGCCGTACGGCGGGACGACCACGAGCCGCGACGAGTTCTTCCAGAAGGTTCCCGGCTGGCTGGATCAGTTCTCGACGTGGCAGTTCGTCGAGGGAGAGATTTTCGGGGACGGTGACCGGCTCGCCGGCCTCTGGAGCGCGGTCTTCACCGCGCGCGCCAGCGGTGAGACCTTCCGCTATCAGCAGTTCGAGCGGTACGAGGTGAGGGGCCGCACGATCAGCAAGGTGGACGTCTACCAGTCCGACATGCAAGGGCTGATCGACTTCTTCAAGAAGAACGGGCCGGTCTGGTAGGGAAGGACGATCTCAGCCAGGTCACCCGGCTGCTCACCCACGTTCTCGACGCGGACGCGGACGCGGACGCGGCCGAACCCGAGCCCGACCTCGAACCCCAGCACCCCCGGGCATAACGACTCCAGGCGGAAAGCCGCGCCCTTCGCGGCATAGCAGGCGAGCATGCAGTGGCCGCCGCTCAGTTCGCTCACGGAGCCGACGTTGGTGATCGAGCAGTTGGCTGCGCGCAGGTGCCGGATCGTGCGTCCGGACGGCATCGTCGCATGGGCCACCGCGCAGCACGCCGCGCCGTCCACCAACGACTTTGGCACCGGCACCCTGCTGGACGCCGTCGTGGTCCGGACCGTGCTGGTGCCCGCGCCGGTGGGGATCGCGGGCCGGGCGGACCGGTGACCGCAGCACGAAAGGGTTCTGAAAGCTGCGCCTTCCTACGGTGACCGATGACCTGGAAGACGCCTACTCGGACCCATCCTCAGGGGGATCTGATGGAACGACTCGGAATTTGGGTGACCCGGCACCGCCTGGCCGTCGGACTGCTGTGGCTCGCCATCACCGCTCTCGGCGTGGTGCTCGCGCCCTCGCTGTCCGGCCGGCTGCAGCCCGGCAGCCACGTCAACGGCCCCGCCTTCACCGCCAACACCGAGATCACCGCGCACTACGGCGGCGCGGCCGCCGACCCCGGCGTGCTGATCCTCAACACCCCTGCCGGGCAGACCATCGACACACCGCAGGTCAAGCAGGACCTCGCGCGGATCGACGCCACGCTCGCCAAGGCCGCCCCGGACCTGCACGTCGTCTCCTACGCGGCCAACGGCGACGCCGCGCTCGTCGGCACCAACCGGACCAGCACCATCGTGCTCGCTTTCCCGCCGAAGCCGAACGACGACATCGGGCCGGAACAGGTCGACCAACTGACCGCCGCAGCACGCCAGGCCGCACCGGACCTGACCGTCAACGGCACCAGCTACCACGCCCTGGAAGCCGGGAACACCACCGGCGGCGGCAACTCCTCGGTGCTCACCGAACTGCTCATCGGGGCCGCCGGCGCGCTGCTGGTCCTGGCATGGGTGTTCGGCTCGTTCCTGGCGCTGCTGCCGCTGCTCACCGCGTTCATCAGCGTCCTGACGATGCAGGTCCTCATCTACGGCCTCACCTACGTCGTGCCGTCGTCCTCGCCGCTCAACCCCTCGGTGCAGTACATCGTCGCGCTGCTGGGGCTGGGCCTGTCGATCGACTACTCGCTGCTGGTGGTCACCCGCTGGCGCGAGGAGCGCAGCGCCGGGAGGTCCAACGACGAGGCGGTGCTCGCCGCGATGAAGCGGGCCGGGCACAGCGTCTGGTTCAGCGGCGTCGTCGCCTCGCTCGGGCTGTTCGCGCTGATCGTGATCCCCAACTCGGTCGTGCGCGGGATCGGGATCTCCGGGCTGTTCATCCCGTCCACCGCGACGCTCGTCGCGCTGACCCTGCTGCCTGCGATCCTGTCCAAGGTCGGGCCGCGGGTGGACTGGCCCCGCCGCGCGTCGCGCCGCACGTCGGCCAGCCGGTTCTGGACCGCCTGGTCGGTCGGCGTGATCAAGCACCGGGTGCTCGCGGCAGTCGTCGGCCTAGGCCTGCTCGGCGCGCTGGCCGGCACCGCGACCACGATCGACATCGCCCAGCCGACCACCCACGCCATGGCCTCGGCCGGCAGCTACACCGACGGTCTGCACGTGCTGGAGGCCGACGGGTTCCCGTCCGGCACGCTGACCGCCGTCCCGGTCTACGTCCCGCACGCCGCCGACGCCCCGGCCGTCGTCGCGTCGCTGAACTCGCTGTCCAGCCTGCGCGGCGCCGCTGTGGCGGCCGGACCCGGCTGGTCGGCCGGCGACGGCTCGGCGCTGGTGGTCGCGATCCCGCAGACCGAGATCGGCAGTTCGCACAGCGGCACCGCGCTGGCAGACATCCGCGCGGCGGGCGGCTCGGTGGCACCCGGTGCGCTGGCCGGCGGCGACGGCGCGCAGCGGATCGACGCCACGAACGCCACGTACGGCTCGTTCCCGCTGCTGTTCGGGATCGTGGCGCTGGTGACGTTCCTGCTGCTGGCCCGGGGGATGCGGTCGCTGGTGCTGCCCGCGAAGGCGGTACTGCTGAACGTGCTCTCGGTGGCAGCGACCTACGGCATCCTGGTCCTGGTGTTCCAGCACGGCATCGGCATGCGGGCGCTGTGGGGCGCCGGCAGCTACGGCACGATCGACGCCTTTGCGCCGGTCCTGATCTTCGGATTCCTGTTCGGGGTCTCGATGGACTACGAGGTCTTCATCCTGGCCCGGGTCCGCGAGGGCTTTGATCGCACCGGGTCCACCCGTGAAGGCATCATCGAGGGTGTCTCCCGTACCGGGCGCCTGGTGAGCTCGGCCGCCGTGATCCTGTTCTTCGCGCTCGCCTCGCTGTCCACCGCCAACGACGTGACGGTCCGTGAGATCGCCGCCGGGCTGGCGTCCGGAGTGGTGCTGGATGCGATCGTGGTGCGGATGCTGCTGCTGCCCGCGCTGGTCTCGCTGCTCGGCGAGTGGAACTGGTGGCTGCCGGACCGGGCCCGCCGTATCCTGCGCTTGAAGTCCGCAGTGGGCTCCGGCATTCGCGCGGCGCGGCGCGAACCCGCGCACACCGCGCTGACCGTAAGGGACGCTGGATAGATGCGAGTGCTGGTGGTCGAGGACGAGCCGGACGTCGCCGAGGCCCTGGCCTGGGGTTTGGCGGCGGAGGGCTACGTCGTGGACGTCGCGGGCAACGGTGTGGACGGCTTGTGGAAGGCCGCGGAGAGCCCGCACGACGTGATCGTCCTGGACGTGATGCTGCCGGGGATGGACGGCTACCAGGTGTGCCGCACGCTGCGCGAGCGCGGGATCTGGACCCCGATCCTGATGCTCACGGCACTGGACGAGGACCTCGATCACGCCGAGGGCCTCGACAGCGGCGCCGACGACTACCTGCCCAAGCCGTTCTCCTATCCGGTGCTCCTCGCCCACCTGCGCTCCCTGACCCGGCGCGCACTCGGCGCCAGGCCGGCGGTGCTCACCGCGGCCGGCCTGGCGCTGGACCCCGCCGCACGCACCGTCACGCGCCATGGCCGGCCACTGGAGCTGACGACGCGCGAGGTCTCGGTCCTGGAGTACCTGCTGCGGGCGGCGGGACGGGTCGTGTCGAAGACCGAGCTGCTGGAACACTGCTGGGACGTCCACTTCGATGGCGACCCGGCGGCCGTGGAAGTGCTGGTGCACCGGCTGCGGCGCAAGATCGAGGCTCCTGACGCGGGTGGCGAGTCAATCGTCGAGACGGTGCGCGGGCAGGGCTACGTCATCCGGGAGCAGCCATGACCACGGCCGAGCGGATCAGGAGGCTGCGACCCGCGACGGTGCGCTCGCGGGTGACCATCGCGGCGGGCCTGGCGCTGACCGCCGCCGTCACCTTGGGCCTCGTCATCATGTATCTGCTCCAGGCCGACTCGGCACGACGCACGGTACAGAGCCAGGTGCGGACCTACGCCACCCAGGTCCAGCAGTCGGCCTCCGCCGACGGCACCTTCCCGAACCCGCTTCCGGCCTCCGCCCTCGACCCGGCCGCCGAGGCCCAGGTACTGACCGTCGACGGCCGCGTCCTCGCCGCCACCCGCACCCTTGCCGGACTGCCCGCCGTCTACGACCTGCCACCCGGTGCCACCTCCTCGGTCCGCCAGAAGGCCGCCGACGGCGTCGTCCCCGGCGAGGTCACCGTCTACGGCGAGCACGTCACTGTCGGCGGCCGAGCGGTGTCCGTCATCACCCTGACGCCCACCGAGCTGCGCGACCAGGTGAACGAGACCTTCGCGCGGCTGCTGATCATCGGACTGCCGGCCCTGCTGCTGCTGGCCTGCGCCACGGTCTGGCTGGTGGCCGGCCGGGCCCTGCGACCCGTCGAGCAGATCCGCCGTGTGGTCACCGACATCACCGACCTCTCGGCGGCCGACCTCACCCAGCGGGTCCCGGAACCCGGCACCGACGACGAGATCGGCCACCTCGCGCAGACCATGAACGCGATGCTGGCCCGCTTGGAGGACTCCGCCGCCCGGCAGCGCCGCTTCACCGCCGACGCCAGCCACGAACTGCGCAGCCCCCTCACGGCGATCCGCACCGGCCTGGAAGTCGGCCTCGCCCACCCGGACCGGGCACCGTGGCCCGACATTGCCAGGCGCGCGGTGAGACAGGCCACCCGCCTGGAGGAACTGATCAGCGCTCTGCTGCTGCTCGCGAAGACCGACGCCGGCAAAGCCGCCGCCCGCCGCGGACGCGTCGAGCTGGCACCGCTGCTGGCCGACTTGACGGAGACCACCGCATCAGCGTCCGTTTCCGTCTCGGTCGAGGTGCCGCCGGACCTGGCCGTCACCGGCGACACCGCAGACCTGTCGCGGCTCTTCCGCAACGTGCTCGACAACGCCGTCCGCCACGCACACACGACGGTTCGCGTCACCGCCGCCCCAATCGCCGCCGACCACACCGGTAGCGGCCTGGTCCGGATCACCATCGCGGACGACGGCCCCGGTATCCCCGCCGAGGACCGGGACCGGGTCTTCGACCGGTTCGTCCGCCTCGACGCCAGCCGCGAGCAGGTCAGCGGCTCGACCGGGCTCGGCCTGGCAATCGTCAGGGAGATCGCGATCGCGCACCAGGGGACGGTGTCCATCGGCGCGGCGGTCGAAGGCGGCGCGCTGGTCACGGTGACGCTGCACGCCGCGGGCAATGCCGTTTCATGAACTCCGGTGGGTGGATCAAGCCCACAAGCACCGTACGAGGGCCAGGCACTGTGACTGCCGGAACGTGCGGTGTTGGGATGGCGCTATACGGCCCGCAGCAGTCTTGCCGTGAGTGGGCTGAGTTCGACCGGCTCGTCCTCGCCGACGAGAACCGTCCCGCCGATGGTGACCATGTGGTCGCCGATTCCGCAGCTCGGCTCGAAGGCGAAGGACATGCCGGGCTCCAGGGTCATGTCGGCCAAGGTCGCAGGCCGTGGCGCCGCTATCGGGTACCGGTCGCCGCCAGCGGCCTGGATGGGTCCCCCGGGGATGCGGCTGAAGGCGCCGTAGGGATTCAGCCCGTGGATCTGAGGGCCGCGGAACCAGGCGCCGACTCCCTCGGCGGGCGCCAGCATGGCCTCGGAGACGTCTCCGAACGTCGCGCCCGCGCGAAGCGTCGCCAGACCTGCGGCGTAGCACTCGTTCGCGATCCGGGCGGCGTGCTCGATCGTCGGGTGGACCTCCCCGATGGCGATGGCGGCCTGGTGCTGGGTTTGACGGCCGCCGAAGGTGCTGAAGATCTCCGTGGCGATGAGGTCGCCTTCCCGCAGGATGCGCGGTGCTTGCGGCCGGTAGCCCCACGTGGGCTGCCCGGATGCCGATGGTGCCGGGCCCGAGCAGAAGTGCATGTGGGGCGCGAGGGCGCCGTGCCGGTAAGCGGTGGCCATGGCCGCGGCGAACACGTCCGCTTCGGAGATGCCCGGTGCGGCCGTGGCCACCATGGCCGCTGCCATGGCATCGCCGATGCGGGCGGCATGACGCACTACGGCGATCTCTTCGTCGCTCAGGGGCATCATGAGGCGGGCGAACGCGTGCCCGACATTGCGGAAGTCGGCGCCGGGCAAGCGAGTCAGCACGGTGTCCCAGAACGGGTACGGGATTCGCCCTTCGGGATGAGCGGGCAGGTAGGGGTCAAGGCCCATGATCCCGATGGATCCGCTGCCGAGCCCCAGATCCTTCAGGGTCTGGACGAGCTGATGGGACTGCCGGCCCAGACGCAGGTCGTTCGCGGCGAGCCACAGTTCGTCGCCTCTGTGCACTGCTTCTCGATGGTCGAAGAGAAACGTCGGGATCGGCACGAGCGCTGTCGGCGTCCGGTCGCGAGGGAAGACCAGAAGGACGCCCGGTCGATCATTGGTGAACCAGCTGTCGAAGGCGAAGGGCGCCGGTCCGGCGTCTCCTTCACCGAAGACGACCAGAGCGTCGAGACCCCCTGCATCCATGAAGCCGCGCGCCAAATTCCAGCGCCGGTCCCGCTCGGCCAGTGAGTAGACGGGAACGGACGTGCGCTGCACCGGTGGGAACATCATGCTGCTCGCCCCTCCCGCGATGTGGCGATGAGCGCGGTGGCGGTGTCGATGATGGTCTGTTCGGTGGGGCGGGGCTGCCAGCCGAGCTGGGTACGTGCCTTGCTGCTGTCGACGAGCCTCGTGCGGCCGAGCTCGTGCCGCACCATCTCCAGCTGCGGGTTGCGCCGCGCCAGCAACTTGACCACGAGGTCGGGCATGGTGCGCACGGGCACCTTGGCGGCTTCGTCCGGGAGCTTCTCGCGCAGGATGCGGGCGATGTCCCGGTACCACAGGAAGGTGCCCGAACCCAGGTAGCGCTCGCCTGCGGCGGCCGGGCTCGTCATGGCGAGAATGTGAAGTTCGGCGATGTCGCGCACGTCGACGACGTTCCAGCCGATGTTCGGCACGGCGGGAATCTCCCGGGCGAGCAGACGGCGGATGACCTCGACCGTGCCCGGCCTGTTCGCTGTGCCCAGGGTGGGCCCCTGCATGAAGGTCGGGAGGACGGCGGTCAGTTCGAGCCCGGTGGCAGCGGCGAGGTCCCAGGCGTCGCGCTCGGCGAGGATCTTGGAGTCGGGGTACGCGCGGAGCGGGGTGCCGGACGGTTCGGTCCAGGTCGTCTCGGTCGCGGGTGTGTCCGGATCGCCGCTGTCGGCCGTGACGCCGGACGAGGTGAGCACGGCACGCCTGACTCCGGCACGGGCGGCGGCACCCAGGACGCGGCGGGTGCCCTCGCGGGCGGTGGTGATGAGGTCCGCGCCCGGACCGAAGGGCATCGGTGAGGCGGTGTGCAGCACGTAGTCGGCGCCGGCGGCCGCCCGGTCCCAGCCGTCGTCGCCCAGGAGGTCGGCGGCCGCGAACTCGATGGTCCCGGCTGCCTGCCGGCCCGCTTGCGCACTTACGGCGTCGCGCACCTGCTGGGCCTTGTCGAGGCTGCGCACGGTGGTGCGCACCCGGTAGTCGCGCTGGAGCAGGCCCGTGATCACCCAGCCGGCCAGGTAGCCGGTCCCGCCCGTGACGAGCACCGTCTCACCGCTGTGGCTATCGGCCATTTGAGCCCCCAATATCATTGAGTTTCTCATTGATATTGAGAGGCTATCATAGGTCCATGACCGCAAGCCATGACGCGAAGGCACCGATGCCCAGCCCCGCGGACGCCGAGCGGAAGGCCGAGATCGTCCGTGTTCTCGTAGAGGTGGGGAACGCCGCGGACGCGATCGTGGCCCAGGTACTCGGCGAGTTCGGGGTCCCGACCTCCGTCGCCGGCACGCTGTGGGCGCTCGCCCCGGGAACCGAGCCGCCGACCATGCGGGACGTGGCGGCTCGCCTGAACTGCGACCCCTCCACGGTCAGCCTCGCCGCCGACAAGCTCCAGAGCATGGGACTCGTCGCCCGCCAGCCCCACCCCTCCGACGGCCGCAAGCGCACCCTGGCCCTCACCGAACAGGGCCACGAACTGTGGGAGGCCCTCCGGTCCCGGCTGCACGCCTCCAGACTGTTCACCGGCCTTGATGCGCAGGAACAGGACACCCTGCTGGCGCTGCTGACGAAGATGCGCAACCCGCAGCGCTCGTAGCCGGAGCCTGCACTTCTTCGGCCGGTCAACCGCCCGTCTTCGAAGTGGCGCTGAGGTTCCATAAGGCCGGCGCTGTGATCCAAGTGCCAACACCGGGTACCACGCCTGGGCCTCTCTGCTCACGCCACGCCCAGGTCGGATCGGCCCGCCGCCCGGGCCGCACGGTGGGCGAACTCGGGCACGGTCGCCGATGAGCCTGTCCCGCCCGGTCCCGCCGGGGTCCCGACGGTCGAGGAGGCGGCCCGCGGTGGTGATCGGCCGCTACCGCAGCTCCGCGACCGCCGCGCGGAGTTCGTCGAACGCGGCTCGGGTGAAGTCCGCCAGTTCGCCGGGGTCCTCGTCGTGGGCGGGATCCGCCCACTGGCCGTAGCCGAGCTTGAAGGCGAGCCCGCCGAGTTCGGCCGCCACCTGGGCCGTGGCCTCCGCGACGCCGCGTCGCGCCAGCGCATCGACCATGGCCGCGGCCATGCCGACGCTCTTCAACGCCGCGCGACTGCGCAACTCCTCGTTCGCCTCGATCGCCGCGTGCGGCAGCGGGCCGAGCGAGCAGTTGAACGCTGTCATCTCTCCTGATGCCCGCTCCAGGCCGGCCGCGACGGCCGTCATCGGCGTCGCTTCTGCAGGGGCGGCGCTGCTTCTTCTCCTGCGTGTCATCTGACCCGATCCACGTCCGGAACGGGACCCTGGACCTCCAGAGCGCCGACCAAAGCGAAGGGCCGAGTTGAACGGATCCGGTGCACGGATTGTCATGGTGACTGCTCGCGCAGTCGTCGGGCGGACGGCACGGCCGCCCTCCCGAGTTGCTCGACGGCCTGGCTCAGATAAGGGGCGGGGAAGTCGAGCCGCTTGCGTGTGGGAAGCAGCGAGGCCGCCGAACGGGCGGTGCGCAGGGTGGCGCCTGCGACGGGGCCGGGCAGGCCCGGGCGTCCGTACAGCTCGCGGGCCCAGGTCGGCAGCAGCGTGTAGCCGAGCTCGGAGGCCGCCGTCCACAGTGGTCGCAGCGGCCGCCATCGTCCGCGCAGAGGCGGTTGGTTGACGAAGCGGTGGATCAGCAGGGCCTCGGCGGAAGCGGTCAGGACCGGCCGGATGCCGGTCAGGTAGTCCTCCAGTTCGCCGACCGAGCCGGGGGCGTCACCGGCCGCCAGGCCGACCAGGGCCGCGACGTGACGCTGCTCGTCGACGTACCGGTCGGCCTGCGGGCTCGTCAGCCGCAGGCCGCCTTGCCGTACGGCGTGCAGGTTCGACCTGACCAGCGCGCAGTGCACCCAGAGCAGTAGGTCGGGGGCGTCCAGCCGGTACTGCGAACCGCTGTGCGGGTCGTGGATGCGCAGGCGCTCGTGCACGGCGCGCACCCGGGCGCCGGCCTGCTCGGCCTGTGCCCGGGTGCCCCAGGTGGTCGCCACGATGAATGAACCCGTGCCCACCAGGCGGCCGAAGGGATCGTCCTCGAACGAGGAGTTCTGGGCTATGCCGAGAGCCGCGATCGGGTGCAGTGCTTGGAGGTGGAGGGCGCTGATCCCGCCGATCCACATCGCGGGGTCGGCGTGCAGGTGCCAGGTCACCGAGGACGGGCCGAAGAGGCCCGCATCGGCGCGCTGTCGATCGCGGGGGAAGGAGGAGGTGTTGCTGCTCATGCAGATGCCTTACGGAGTCCACGGATCGGCCCCGTTCGCGTTTGGGCGCAGGACGGGGCCGCACGGGCAGCGGCCCTCGTGAGTGGTACCGCGCGCTCGGAGCAGCACGGCCGGCCGGTTGCCGGCATCGGTTCATTCCCTTCTGTAACGCTGTCAGGTGGTGTGCAGCCAGGCGGTGCTGTCGGGCGGCAGCACCATTCTCTCCTCCGGCAGGAGGGCGGCCTCGACGGCATGACCCGGGCCGCCGGCGCCTACACCGGCCCGGTGGACGGATTCCTGCGCCTGCTCGGTACCGGGACCGGCGTCGCCGAGGCGGCAACGACGGGATCCTCGCGGACTGCGGCCACTGACGCACGGGCGACTCGCTCCCGCCGGGGGGGGGGGGGTGGGAGGCGCCCCGCGGCCCCCCCCCCGACCCCCCCCCCCCGGGGGGAATATAAGCGCCAAAATAAGTCGGGCGCGGGCC